>NZ_JALNUG010000007.1:0-272454 GCF_026540675.1 Bacillus sp. GC_Bacil_1 | reverse complement strand
TCCCCAATTGTTAGACTGTGTCTAACAATTGGGGTGCAGTTCAAGAAGCTTGCTCTTTTGTATTATAGTGATATTTTCTTTTCAAATATGAGGTCGAAATATTCAGGTTGTCCAGAACTGCCAATCGTAGGGGCAACAATCTGTACGAACCTCCAGTCATCTCTAGCATGTTCTTGAATAATTTCTTGGTAGTCTTCAGCTAGTTTTGAGCGAGTGAGCCCCCAATGAAATTCGACTTTTACGAATTTATATTCAAACATTCAGATACCTCCCTTTAGTAATAAGTAAAGTATACAATAAAAAAATTCATAGTAGCTTGTATCATTTTTTTCTTCCTCCCTTAATATATATAAAATTAGCAAGCCATATTGAGTGGATTTTCTAACGACAGGAAATGTAATTCTACTAAGAGTGAAATTCACGCGGGACGGACTCTTATAGGATTTGTAACGTATAGATACAGTCCTTTAGAGCAGGGATAAAAGGGGGGACAAAAGTGATTGAAATTTGCTTCGAAGAAAAAAATGATGCTATGCACGTATATAGACAATTGCTGAAAAGAGCGGAAGTATTATATAAGGAAACGAGTGTGTATTTACAGGAACAAAAAGTGGTGATTCACATACCAGTACGTGAATCAAATTATATTGAAAAGATCTTATTGCCGGTAATGGTGTATTTTATTGTGAATGTGAAACAAAATGAGTGGATTTATACGATCTTAAAAGAAAAGTTTTTTTATGAAGAACAAGAAGAGTGTCATCAAATATTGCACATGGCACATGAGATTTTAAAGGGAAGAAGAAAAGGGGTAGCTCAGGATTTAACGCGTAACGCATTTGAGTCATATATTAAGTCTTCTTTAAATAATTGGCTTTGTGATCCGCTCTCATTCTCGTTTTCATCATATATCCGTTTTCGTCTTCGTACATATAGGGAAATGGTGGCTAAACTTGCGGAAGTGGCAATTGATGAATATAAGATGGAGCAAGAATACCAAATGTTCATTGAGACGCTTCGGCAACAAGTAAGTAGCCGTAAATCACGCTTGTCCTGCGTGCATCTTATTTTTGATGAAAGCTTTATCTTTTATGATGATAAAGGAAGACGTTTAAAACAGGAGAAGTTGGTCCAATATATAGATGAGGAATTATTAAAGCGAAATGATGTATATATTGATACGAAAGTAATTGCGCCGCTTCTTTCTATTTCGCCCAAAAAGATTTATTTATATACGAAAGAACAAGACCATAATATGATTATTACTTTGCGAAATGTGTTTCAAGAACGGGTCCAATTACATGGATTACATGATTTTGAGCGCAATGTGAAAAATTTAAAAAATAAAGGTAACGCCCTTGATTTTCTAAGTTTTTGAGCATATAATTACCTACATAAATGAAATATATCGAAATGTCATGATGAGGACATGAGTAGTTTTCTACGATTTTCAGAGAGGGAAGCCTTAGGGTGTGAGCTTCCTAGTACGGGATTATTACTTACCACCTCTAAACTTTAGCAGTGAACGGTTTTTCTAGTAATTGCTAACGGACAACACCGTTATGTTGAACTTGAGCAATTAACAATTATGTTAATTGGAACAAGGGTGGAACCACGAATTCAACACTCGTCCCTTTTTACGGGATGAGTGTTTTTTATTTTGAGAAAAAGAGGAGTGACCAGTGATGGCAGATGTAGTTAAAATTACTTTCCCTGATGGAGCTGTGAAGGAGTTTCCAAAAGGCGTAACAACTGAAGAAATCGCAGCTTCTATTAGCCCAGGCTTAAAGAAAAAAGCTGTAGCTGGAAAATTAAACGATGAGATGATCGATCTTGTTACACCAATCGAAGAAGATGGTGCAGTTTCTATTATTACATTAGATTCTGAAGATGGCTTATATATTTTACGCCATTCAACAGCCCACCTTTTAGCACAAGCGTTAAAACGTTTATATAAAGATGTTAAGCTTGAGCTTGGCATTGGTCCAGTAATTGAAAATGGCTTCTATTACGATATCGATATGGAAGAAGCAATTACAGTTGAAGACTTCAAGAAAATCGAAAAAGAAATGCAAAAAATCGTGAACGAAAACTTAGAAATCGTTCGTCATGAAGTACCACGTGCAGAAGCACTTCGTCGCTTTGAAGAAATTGGTGATGAGTTAAAATTAGATTTAATTAACGATCTTCCAGAGGATGCAGTTATTTCAATCTATGAGCAAGGCGAATTCTTCGACCTTTGCCGTGGTGTTCACCTTCCATCTACAGGGAAAATTAAAGTGTTTAAATTATTAAGCGTTGCAGGTGCTTACTGGCGCGGCGATAGCAATAATAAAATGTTACAACGTATTTACGGTACTGCATTCGTTAAGAAAGCAGAATTAGATGAGCACTTACGTATGCTTGAAGAAGCGAAAGAGCGCGATCACCGTAAATTAGGTAAAGAATTAAAACTATTTACTAATAGCCAAAAAGTAGGACAAGGTTTACCACTTTGGTTACCAAAGGGTGCAACAATTCGTCGTATTATCGAGCGTTACATCGTTGATAAAGAAGCAAGCTTAGGCTATGATCACGTATACACTCCAGTATTAGGAAGTAGAGAGTTATATGAAACTTCTGGTCACTGGAATCACTACCGTGATGGCATGTTCCCATCAATGGAAATGGATAATGAAGAATTAGTTCTTCGTCCAATGAACTGTCCTCACCATATGATGGTTTATAAAAATGATATTCACAGCTACCGTGAATTACCAATCCGTATTGCGGAACTTGGAACAATGCACCGTTATGAAATGTCAGGTGCGTTATCTGGATTACAACGTGTACGCGGAATGACTTTAAACGATGCGCACATTTTCGTTCGTCCAGATCAAATTAAAGAAGAGTTAAAACGTGTTGTAAACTTAACTCTAGAAGTGTACAAAGATTTCGGTTTAGAGAACTACTCATTCCGTCTATCTTATCGTGATCCAGCAGATACTAAAAAGTATTATGCGGATGATGAGATGTGGGAAAAAGCACAAGGTATGTTAAAAGAAGCTATGGATGAAATGGGTCTTGATTACTATGAAGCTGAAGGTGAAGCGGCATTCTACGGTCCAAAACTTGATGTTCAAGTTCGTACTGCTCTTGGAAAAGACGAAACACTTTCAACTGTACAATTAGACTTCTTACTTCCAGAACGCTTTGAATTAACTTATGTTGGCGAAGACGGTAAGCAACATCGTCCAGTTGTAATTCACCGTGGTGTTGTATCAACTATGGAACGCTTCGTAGCCTTCTTAATTGAAGAATACAAAGGTGCATTCCCAACTTGGTTAGCTCCAGTTCAAGTACAAGTAATTCCAGTTTCTCCGCAAGTACATTTAGACTATGCGAAGAAAGTACAAGACGAATTGCGTCGTGCTGGTATCCGTGTTGAATTAGACACTCGTGAAGAGAAGATCGGTTACAAAATCCGTGAAGCACAAATGCAAAAAATTCCGTACATGCTTGTAGTAGGTGACAATGAAGTAACTGAAAACGGCGTAAACGTACGTAAATATGGTGAACAAAAATCAGAAACAATCGCATTAGATGCTTTTGTTGACATGATTAAAGTAGAAGGAAAACGATAAGAAAAAGCCGCGGTATACCGCGGCTTTTCTTTGTAATATAAAAGAGAAAAACTAGAAAAAATAACCATGTAACACTTATCATAAAAAAGTATTGCAAGTATGTTAGTTGTTTGTTACAATATTTCTTGTTGTTAGTAAAACACATCGCGTCTTCTTGACAGACGTCATGTCCTATGATAAACTCATCAAGGATAATAGAATATTGTTTTGTGGAACAAGTAGAAGCACCCGCTTCTCACCTGATGGACGCATTCGCAGTTAGCAGGTAAATGTATTTCTTACTTAAGATTTTACAAGTGTGGGTGTCGTATGCCCGCACTTTTTTTGTCGGGTTCTATGACTACAAAATATGTTCTGAGAAAACCTTGGAGGTGGCTTACTATTAGCAAGGATATGATGATTAACGAGCAAATTCGTGCACGTGAAGTACGTTTAGTTGGCGCAAATGGCGATCAACTTGGAATCAAGTCTCGTAATGACGCTTTAGACTTAGCTGCAAATCTTAATCTTGATTTAGTATTAGTTGCTCCAAATGCGAAACCGCCAGTATGCCGCATTATGGACTACGGTAAATTCCGCTTTGAGCAACAGAAGAAAGAAAAAGAGCAGCGCAAAAATCAAAAAGTAATTAGCATGAAAGAAGTTCGTTTAAGTCCAACAATTGATGAACACGACTTTAACACAAAACTTCGTAATGCTATCAAGTTTTTAGAGAAAGGCGACAAGGTTAAAGCGTCAATTCGCTTTAAAGGACGTGCCATTACTCATAAAGAAATCGGTCAACGTGTTTTAGATCGCTTCTCAGAAGCTTGTGCTGAAGTTAGTACAGTTGAATCTAAGCCTAAAATGGAAGGACGCAGTATGTTCTTAGTTTTAGCACCGAAAAACGATAAGTAATAGATAGAGGAGGAAATACCTATGCCTAAACAAAAAACTCATCGCGGCGCTGCAAAGCGTTTCAAAAAGACTGGATCAGGTAAACTGAAACGTTCTCACGCTTACACAAGCCATTTATTCGCTAACAAATCTACAAAAGCTAAACGTAAACTACGTAAAGCTGGTGTAGTAAGCGCTGGTGACTTCAAACGCATTCGTCAAATGCTTGACAACTTAAAATAAGTTCGGCTGATATATAGAACAATTAGGAGGTAATATTATGCCAAGAGTAAAAGGTGGTACAGTTACTCGTCAACGTCGTAAAAAAGTAATTAAATTAGCAAAAGGTTACTACGGTTCAAAAAATACATTATTCAAGGTTGCTAACCAACAGGTTATGAAATCTCTAATGTATGCATTCCGTGACCGCCGTCAAAAGAAACGTGACTTCCGTAAATTATGGATTACACGTATCAACGCAGCAGCTCGTATGAATGGTCTTTCTTACAGCCGCTTAATGCACGGTCTTAAAAATGCTGGCATCGAAGTTAACCGCAAGATGCTTGCTGACTTAGCTGTTCATGACGAAAAAGCTTTCGCTGAATTAGCAACAGTTGCAAAAAACAACATTAACTAATTAATTAGTTGAAACCTTAGAAGAATTTTCTTCTAAGGTTTTTTGTTTGTGTTCAGAGAGAAGTTTGAAGTTCTAAAGATTAACGGATGTGTTGTTATCGATATGACAAAATCAACGTAAAAACTATAGCGATATAGAAGAATATACATATGAAGTCAGGAGAATCCTCCTGGCTTTTTTTAATTATGCACGTTTGGAAAGAAGAGTATCTTTCCTAGCCGAAACGACACTGCTATAATGGAAAGATGATATGGAACTTTCATCAGATGAACAATTTAAGAGTGATGACTGAAACGTATTTGCAAATTAAGGACAAGCTATTTTATAAAGAGGTAGATAGCTGACTTATTCATAAGAACTGAAACATAATAATGAACTTTGAGATGAAACAACATTGTTGCGTAAAATGCGATGTTGGAGGAGGACAATAGAATGGACTTACTACAACTATTTAAATTACAAAAAGAATTAGATGACCGTATTGCAAAAGAACATGACTTACAACCGAAAAAATTGTTAAAAGAAAAAATGTTAGCTCTTCTTGTAGAAATTGGTGAACTTGCAAATGAAACACGTTGTTTTAAATATTGGAGCAACAAACCAGCTTCGGAACGTGAAGTAATATTAGAAGAATACGTAGATGGTTTGCATTTTATTTTATCAATCGGAATTGATTTAGGTATTGATAAAAACTTCTTATTCTATAAATGTGCACAAACGAATAAAACACAAGTGGAAATTTTCTTAGACACATATGCGAAAGTAATTCGTTTTACAGATCAACCATCTATTACAAACTATATTGAATTATTTACGAGCTATCTTCGACTTGGACAAGCACTTGAATTTGAGCAAGAAGAGATTGAAAAAGCATATTTAGATAAAAATGAGGTAAATCATCAGCGTCAAACACAAGGATACTAATTTAATTTTTGAATATTTCAATTTAATTATTGTATAATGAATTGACTGAAGAAAAAGGAGGGTGTTGGCAATGACAAAATTAGACGCGACATTGACAATGCTAAAAGAATTAACGGATGCACGTGGTATTGCTGGTAACGAACGTGAACCACGTGAAGTAATGAAGAAATATATCGAGCCGTTTGCGGACGAACTTTCTACTGATAATTTAGGGAGTTTAGTTGCGAAAAAAGTAGGGGAAGAAAACGGCCCGAAAATTATGGTTGCAGGTCATTTAGATGAAGTTGGATTTATGATTACACAAATCGATGAAAAAGGTTTCCTTCGCTTCCAAACGGTTGGTGGCTGGTGGTCACAAGTTATGCTTGCACAGCGCGTGACGATTGTAACGCGTAAAGGAGATGTAACAGGTGTAATTGGTTCAAAACCACCGCACATTTTACCTCCAGAAGCTCGTAAAAAGCCAGTTGAAATTAAAGACATGTTCATCGATATCGGTGCTTCTAGCCAAGAAGAAGCGATGGAGTGGGGCGTACGACCAGGAGATCAAGTTGTACCGTACTTTGAATTCCAAGTGATGAAGAACGAAAAAATGTTACTTGCAAAAGCGTGGGATAACCGAATCGGTTGTGCAATTGCAATTGACGTATTAAAACAACTAAAAGATGAAAAGCATCCAAACGTTGTATACGGCGTTGGAACTGTACAAGAAGAAGTTGGTCTTCGTGGCGCAAAAACATCTGCGAATTATATTAAACCAGATATCGCGTTCGCAGTAGATGTTGGTATCGCTGGAGATACACCGGGTGTAACGTCAAAAGAAGCGCAAAGTAAAATGGGCGATGGACCACAAATCATTTTATATGATGCTTCTGTTATTGGACATACAGGTTTACGTGATTTCGTAGTTGATGTTGCTGATGAATTACAAATCCCGTATCAATATGATTCAGTAGCGGGCGGAGGAACGGATGCGGGTGCGATTCACATTGCTGTAAATGGTATTCCTTCTATGGCAATTACAATTGCAACGCGCTATATCCATTCTCATGCGGCAATGTTACATCGTGATGATTATGAAAATGCAGTGAAGTTAATTGTAGAAGTTATTAAACGTCTTGATAAAGAGGCTGTACATAACATTACATTTAATTAATAGAAAAAGCGAAGGAGATTCTCCTTCGCTTTTTTATGTTTTAAAAAGGCCGTTCTAATCCCGCTGCAGTATGAGCGCCTAAAATAATTAAACGAGTTAATTGCATCGCCATAAAATGCGGGGTATATATCATTCCTCTTTTAAGCCATGACATAATCATCCCTAGATGGGCACCAGTAACATAACTAATGAGAATATCGCGTGGAACCATTAGTTTTTCATCGTTAGGTTGTGAAATAGAGAGGCTTAATGTTAAATGCGTTTGAATTGCTTTCATCATCTTATACGTATAGTTTCCGGCAGCTTTATCACCAAGCATGACGTTATAGAAGTTAGTGTTTTCTGCAATATGTTCGAACAAGGCCAAAAAACTTGGATGTGGCGAATCAAATGTTAATTGGAAATCTTCTTTATTTCTATTTCTCGGTTTAATTACTTCAGTTAGCTTTTCTAACATTTCTTCAATGCTTTTGTCTAGTAAGTCATATTTATCGTGGTAATGGCTATAAAATGTAGCGCGGTTTACAGGAGCGCGTTCTGCAATATGTTGAACAGTAACATTTTCAAAACCTTTTTCGCCTACTAAAGCGACAAAAGCATCCTGTATGAGTTGTCTCGTCCGTTTTACACGTGGATCATTTGTATTTTTAATAGACATTTTTATTTCCCCTCGTTTAATTTTCTGTACTTAAACAACATATTGGTATTATATTGTTGTTTAAACGACATTTCATACGTAAATTGTCGGTTGTAGATTCAAAATAATTATTTATAATTATAAACGATAGTCCTTCAGAAATCAGCACCGCTCGCAGGTAGATAAATTTCGATTTACGCTGCAGATGGTGTGATTTTTTTGTTAAAAGGTTAATATAATTAACAATTAAACAATCTAAACAATAAGGACATAAATAGTTTAGAAAAAAATTATATGCGATATAAGGAGAGGAATGCAATGAATCAGTTTCGAAGAATGGTAATTATCAACATTATCACATTAATTGTACTAGTTGGCGGCGGTATTGGCGGTTATTACTATTACAATCAAACGGAAAATTACTTAAAAACAGACAATGCAAAGATTGATGGAAAGGTAATTCCGGTTGCTTCACCAGTAGCAGGTAAACTAACTGACTGGAAAGCTGAAGTAGGAAAAAATTATAATGAGAACGATAAATTAGGTACTGTTACTGTAGCGGCAGCTAATGGAGAACAAACAGTAGATGTAACAATTCCACAAAATGCAACAGTTGTACAATCAAACGCAACAACAAATGCTTTCGTTGGAGCAGGTAGCCCGATTGCTTATGCATTTGATATGAACAATTTATGGGTAACAGCAAACATTGAAGAAACAGATGTTGATGATGTTCAAAAAGGTCAAGATGTAGATGTGTATGTAGATGCATACCCAGATACAACGTTAACAGGAAAAGTAGAACAAGTTGGCTTAACAACAGCGAATACATTCTCTATGTTGCCATCAAGCAACGCAACAGCGAACTATACGAAAGTAACACAAGTAGTACCAGTTAAAGTTTCTTTAGATCATAGCAAATCAGTAAATATTGTTCCTGGCATGAATGTGACAGTTCGTATTCATAAGTAAGGGGGAGATGAGATGTCCTCAATTGTAATTGCAGGATATGCACTATTTTGTATAATCGTCTTCTTCCTTGTAAATCGTCTTTTACGAAAGAAAAAAACGAAAATGGGAGAAGAACAAGTCCCAGCCGTAAGTAAAATAGAAGTAAGTAAAGTTGAAACAGAAGAGAAAGAAATTGAACGAAAGCAAGAATCGGAAATTTCTAATGTAGTTGAGTTAGAAACAGGAAAGCAAGAAGAAGTAAAACAAGAAAAAGAAGTGCCGAAAAAACAAATGTCTATGCCTGTAGAGAATGTGAACGTAAAAGCAGTTGTAGCTGTATTAATTCTCGGCATGTTCGTTTCTATTTTAAACCAAACAATCATTAACGTTGCATTACCTCCGTTAATGAATGAATTTAATGTATCAACTTCAACAGCACAATGGTTAATTACAGGCTTCATGCTTGTAAATGGTATTTTAGTACCGATTAGTGCCTTTTTAGTTTCACGATTTACGTATCGTAAATTATTCGTAGCAGCAATGTTATTCTTCACGGTAGGATCTATCATTTGTGCTACTTCAGGAAACTTTACAATGATGATGACAGGTCGCGTAATTCAAGCAGTTGGTGCGGGTATTTTAATGCCGGTTGGTATGAATATCTTTATGACGTTATTCCCGCCTCATAAACGCGGAGCGGCGATGGGATTACTAGGTGTAGCGATGATTTTAGCGCCAGCTATCGGACCAACTGTAACAGGTTGGGTGATTGAAAACTATAGCTGGAACTTAATGTTCTATGCGATGTTTATTATTGGTTTAATTATTACGTTCCTATCTTTAAAATTCTTTACACTAGCTCAGCCAGTGTCTAAAACGAAATTAGATATATTCGGTGTGGTTAGTTCAAGTATTGGACTAGGAAGCTTATTGTACGGATTTAGTGAAGCTGGAAATAATAGTTGGACTAGTGCAGAAGTCATTATTTCACTTGTTATCGGTGTAATTGGTTTAGCGTTATTTATTTGGAGAGAGTTAACAACGGACAATAAAATGCTTGATTTACAAGTATTTAAATATCCAGTATTTACTTTTACTTTAGTAATTAACGCAATCGTTACGATGGCATTATTCGGAGGTATGTTATTGCTTCCAGTATATCTGCAAAACATTCGTGGCTTTACGCCAATTGAATCTGGTTTACTACTTCTTCCAGGATCATTAATTATGGGGATCATGGGACCAGTAGCGGGTAAATTATTCGATAAATATGGCATTCGTCCATTAGCGATAATTGGATTGGCAATTACGACGTATGCGACATATGAATTTACAAAATTATCGATGGATACACCGTATAGCGTTATTATGACGGATTATATTATACGTTCAATTGGTATGTCATTCATTATGATGCCAATTATGACAGCTGGTATGAACGCGCTACCGATGAAATTAATTTCTCACGGTACAGCAACGCAAAATACGTCAAGACAAGTAGCTGGTTCAATCGGAACAGCGATTTTAATCACACTTATGACGCAACAAACAACTGCTCACGTAGCAGATTACGGCAACATGTTAACAACATCAAACCCAATTTTAGTTGATAAAGTACACGGCATGGGTCAAAGCTTAGCGGCCTTAGCTGGATCAGCTCAAGCAGGAGACGCGATGAGCACACAACTATTATATGGACAAATTTCAAAGCTATCTGCAATTAACGGTATTAACGATGCCTTCTTAATTGCAACGATACTTGCAGGGATTGCTTGGGTGTTATCGTTCTTCTTACCATCAGGCAATAAACAAAATAGAAAAGCAGGGAATTAATTTCCCTGCTTTTTTGTCTTTTTAAAGAGTGAGATATAAAAAATGATAACCAGTTACGGAGCACAGCCCTGTTATAAACAAAATTGTCCCCATAGAACAAATACTCGATATTTGCCTGCCGCTTATAATAGCTAATAGTCCAGCTAAAGAGAAGAAGCACCAATATAAAGTTCCCGAAATTGGAACCATCCCCTCTAAATCTATTCCAGAACCTATACAAACAATAGGAACAACGATGAGTAATATGCTAGTGAAACCAGCTATAATGGTAAGTAATTTACGATGTTTCATGCCAGCAATAATTAAAAAAATGCCGACGATGAATTCGCATAACATTAAAGTAAGAGCCAAAATCATCCAAGTTAATATTCCAAACACTTCTGTATTACCTCCGATTTGTGGGTTTCAAAAAATGTTATATATAGAATGAATCACCTACAGACATGAGTACCCAGAAAATAACCCCTAATATTCCAATGGTAAAAATAATGAATCCCGTATTACGTATACTTTTAATTTTGGCTTGTACTCCACTTACCCCTGCTAATAATCCAGTTAAAGAAAATAGGGTCCAGTAAAGAGCAGTTGGAATCGGGAAAATTGTATCGATATGAATCCCTACACTTAAAAGAACAAAAGGTAGTGTGACAAAGGATAGGCTAAGTAAGCCCCATTAAACCAACGAGTAATTTCCCATATTTAATCCCTGTTACTATTAAAAAAATACCACCAGCAATCCCGCATAGTAAGAGAAGTGGCGTGAAAAGCATCCAAATAATACTGAACATATGTAAACTCCTTTATGTGAATTAAGTTATATTTTACTACATGAGGTTTATTTTGGATATTATTAATGAGTATATATAAATTGAAGGAAATGGGTAATAACGATACGGATTATCAAAAACGCTAACCGCAGAAGAGTTTGAAGTTATGATAAAAGAGTAAAGAGAGGTATCGCGATGATACCTCTTTTTAACTCAAGAATGCCAACATGTTATTCATAATATGAAATAACATAGCTGGAATAATGGACTTTGTTTTTTTACATAAAATGGCCATTAATAATCCCATAAAGAAAGTAATTACCATTACCCCAAGTGAGTATGTATGAGCGATACCGAAGAAGAAACTTGTTACGATGGCTGCAATCCAAAATGGAAAGCGTTCAGAGAAGAAGCGAAGTATAAAACCACGGAAAATAAGTTCTTCAAAAATGGGTGTGAGTATTGCAAAGCTGAGAAGTAATAATATTTGATATTGCTTAAAGACGTCTAAGCTTAGTGCGGAAGATTGCTGCTTTGTTGCGTCTTGGAACACATAATTTAACAAGATGTAATTGAGTATGATGTTGATAACGAAGAAAAGAAGTAAGTATACGTATGTGCGCCATTCTTTCAGTGTTTTAAAGTTAAAAGATTTTAGTAGTAATTTTTTTGCGGGTTCGAATTTAAAAATGAAGAATAACAATACAGCTAGTTGTAATACGGTACTTGCAGTATTTGCAATAGATTCATACAGGGCAACTTGTTTTTTATCTGTAAGACCTGCTGTATAAATTGTTAATGGCATTGCGAGGAACACAGTAATAAGTCCAGTTCCAAAAAAGGCGAATAAAACAGAGCTAATAAATTGTCCCCATGACATCGAGTGTTTTTGTTCATTAGAAAGCTGTGTAGCGGGTTGCATTTGTAAAATCACCTCTTTTATATTTGTATATTTAATTATAAAGTAAAATGTTTTTGAATGTAATATTTAAATATTACATATAAAGTGAAACTTTAATCATTGGGGAGGTTCATCCCTCACTGATTATCAGCCCTCACCAATCGGGCTTTTACGGGCAGTTGATTCCCCACCTAACTTCCTCGTCTTTGCTGAATTTCGAGGTGGGGGTCTTACTGCCCGTTAATGCGGGATAAAGGTTTATTTTCCATAAAATAATAAAAGAGGTATCACCCTGTAGTGATGCCTCTTTCTCATTGATAACTATGTTCTGCCTTGTTATTCAATTTGGCTTGCTCTATTTGCAATTCACGCTCTACCAATCGATCTAATTGCTGAATAGCTTTAAGTGCTTTTTCATAAGAAATCGTTCTATAATGATGAGCTCCGCCTGGTTCTTCATCTGCTTCGTCTGCCCATTTAATAATGCTTTGAAGAGATGTTCTTTCAATTTCTTGTTCCACTAAGAAAGAATCTGTATGCAGAAGGATTGCGATAGAAATTTCTTTTGCTAGTTTTGGATGTTCTCCCAATCTAATAAGTAATTTATGTGCTCTTTCTGCGCCTTTAATTGCATGGATATCATTCTTTTTATATAAGTCATAGTCCCATTCGCCGCCTGTGTACCACGTATGATGTCCGATATCATGAAGGAAACCGGCTTTTGTCGCAGCATCGACTGAGGCGTGGTGCTTTTTAGCTAAGTGAAACGCATGGTAAGCGACAGCGATCGCGTGGACCATTCCGGAACGGTTTACGTATTTTTGTGTAATGTGATGTTTAAAAACTTGTTCAAGCGTAATACGGTGCATAAAACATTCACTCCTTTTATCTAATGATGTATACGAAGAAAAATCGATCGGTTTAAATGTATTTTGAACATTGTACTCCATCATAGTTCGTTAGTAAAGTAGAAATGTTTAGGAGAAGAAAAATTTTTTTCGTAAAAAATCACCTTAGCTTATGCGAAGGTGATTTTCAAATTGCTTATTTTTTTAATCCTTGCTCTAGTGTTTCTAACATTTCGTGCTTTTCATTTTCATCAGCGTTTTTCCAAATGACTTCAAATAAGACGCCAAGACCTGGAAGCATTTTTTCTTCACCGCTTTGAATTGCATCGACAATTGTTTCTTGTAATTGATCTTGTGAATTACCAGATACATTCGCTAATACGGCACCGCGTAAATTAAAACTCATTGTTTTCACCTCTTCTTCAGAATTGAAACTGACGTTAGTTTTTGTTCTTTTTTATGTAAATATGTATGAAAAATAGGCTATAATGATAAGACAAGAAGAGAGGGAAATACATATTATGAAAAACATTGATTCAGTACAAAATCCGCGTGTAAAGCAGTGGAAAAAGCTGCAAACGAAAAAAGAACGCGATAAAAAAGGTTTATTTTTTGTAGAAGGATTTCACTTAGTCGAGGAAGCTTTGAAGGCAGGAATTGTAACAGAACTTATCGTTTCAGATCAGACAGACCTTCCGAAAGATTGGACAGTTAATGATGTGGAAATGTATATCGTGCCTGAGGCGATTGTAAAAATACTTCGTGAAACAGAAACGACGCAAGGTGTATTTGCTGTTTGTGAGAAGCATGAGAAAGAAGTAGCTCTTACTGATGGGAAATTCCTTTTATTAGATGGCCTGCAAGACCCAGGTAATTTAGGAACAATTATTCGTACAGCTGATGCAGCTGGTATTCACGCCGTTGTGCTTGGAGAAGGTTGTGTTGATGTTTACAATAGTAAAGTACTCCGCTCTACACAAGGCTCTATTTTCCACTTACCAATTGTAAAAGGGAACTTAGAAGAATGGGTAGACAAGTTAAAAGAAAATAACGTTCCTGTATATGGAACAGCTCTTGAAAATGGAGTTCCGTATGGTGAGGTAACGCCGGCGGGCAGTTTTGCATTAATTGTAGGAAATGAAGGAAATGGCGTACGCCAAGAAATTCTTGCAAAAACGGATCAAAACTTGTATATTCCGATTTACGGCGGGGCAGAATCATTAAATGTTGCGGTTGCAGCAGGGATTTTAACGTATTATTTGCAAAGCCCGGTTGCGAACAAATAAAAAACTTCTTATAATAAGTTGAAGTACATTATATTAAAAGTTAAATAACGAAAAACGTTGATAGAGAAGAGTAGCTTACAAAATCGCCATATAGGGAGAGAGTGCCGTAGACTGAAAGCATTCTTATGGTAGACGGAAGTGAATTCACCTCTGGAGTTGACGCCAGGACCATGTATATGTAAAGGCGTTCCGGTCAGAATTGATCGTTATAACTAATGAGTGGGCAGACTTGTTCTGTCAATTTAGGGTGGTACCGCGAATTTACCTCGTCCCTTTTTGGGAGCGAGGTTTTTTTATTTTTAAAATTAGGAGGGTTCCAAAATGGAAGCACGTTTAAAAGAGCTAAAGCAAAAAGCGTTAGAGCTTATTGAAGAAGCGAAAGAGCTAAAGGGCTTAAACGACGTACGCGTAGCGTATTTAGGAAAAAAAGGTCCAATTACAGAAGTATTACGCGGCATGGGGAAATTATCAGCAGAAGAGCGTCCACGTATGGGAGCATTAGTGAATGAAGTACGTGAAGCGATTCAAACGCGTCTAGAAGACAAAATTAGCAACTTAGAAAAAGCAGTAATTGAAGCGAAATTAGCTACGGAAACAATTGATGTTACATTACCAGGTCGTCCTGTTGAAACAGGTTGTCACCATCCGTTAACAGCTGTTGTTGAACAAATTGAAGATGTATTCATCGGTATGGGTTATGAAGTAGCTGAAGGAACAGAAGTAGAAAAAGACTACTACAACTTCGAAGCACTAAACTTACCGAAAGATCACCCAGCACGTGACATGCAAGATACATTCTACATTACAGAAGAAACGTTACTACGTACACATACATCTTCTGTGCAAGCACGTACGATGGAAAATAATAAAGAAAAAGGCCCAATCAAAATTATCTGTCCTGGTAAAGTGTATCGCCGCGATGATGATGATGCGACGCATTCACATCAGTTCATGCAAATTGAAGGTCTTGTAATTGATAAAAACATTCGTATGAGTGACTTAAAAGGTACACTGCAAGTATTCGTGAAAAAGATGTTCGGTGAAGATCGTGAAATCCGTCTTCGTCCAAGTTTCTTCCCATTCACAGAGCCATCTGTAGAGATGGATATTTCTTGTATGATGTGTCATGGCAAAGGTTGCGGCACTTGTAAAGGAACTGGCTGGATTGAAATTTTAGGCGCAGGTATGGTTCACCCGAACGTACTTGAAATGGCTGGTTATGATTCAAAAGAATATCAAGGTTTCGCATTCGGTATGGGCGCAGAGCGTATCGCAATGTTGAAATACGGCGTAGATGACATTCGTCATTTCTATACAAATGATGTACGTTTCCTACAACAATTCAAACGAGCGTAAGGGAAGGAGAGGATAAATATGTTCGTATCATATCGTTGGTTACAAGAGTATGTAGATATTAAAGATGTAACAGCACAAGAACTAGCAGACAAAATCACGAAAAGTGGTATTGAAGTAGAAGGCGTTGAAGTATTAAATAAAGGTGTAAAAGGTGTTGTAGTTGGTCACGTATTAGAATGTGAAAAACACCCAGAAGCTGATAAATTAAGCAAATGCTTAATCGATATCGGTGAAGAAGAGCCAGTTCAAATTATTTGTGGAGCTGCTAACATTGCAAAAGGTTTAAAAGTACCAGTTGCAAAAGTTGGTGCTGTACTTCCTGGTAACTTCAAAATTAAAAAAGCAAAACTACGTGGTGAAGCTTCTCACGGTATGGTTTGTGCTCTTCAAGAGCTTGGCATTGATGGAAAGTTAGTTTCAAAAGAATATGCAGATGGTATCTTCATCTTCCCAAGTGACGCTGAAGTTGGTGCAGATGCACTTGAAATTTTAAACTTACACGATGAAGTACTTGAGCTTGGTTTAACACCAAACCGTGCAGATTGCTTAAACATGTTAGGTGTTGCATATGAAGTGGCTGCTATTTACGGCCGCGAAGTAAAACTTCCAGCTATCGAATTACAAGAAACAGCAGAAAAAACTTCTGATTATATTTCTGTAAGTGTAGAAGCGAAAGAAGAAAACCCATTATACATTGCAAAAATGGTTAAAAACGTAAAGATTGGTCCATCACCAATGTGGATGCAAACTCGTCTTATGGCAGCTGGCATTCGTCCAATTAGCAACGTAGTTGATATTACAAACTACATTTTAATGGAATACGGTCAACCGTTACATGCATTCGATTACGATAAATTAGGTTCAAAGGAAATCGTTGTTCGTCTTGCAAAAGAAGGCGAAAAAATTGAAACGTTAGATGATCAAGAGCGTACATTACAAAGCCACCACCTTGTAATTACAAACGGAACAAAAGCCTTAGCTGTTGCTGGTGTAATGGGCGGAGCGGATTCTGAAGTTACAAATGAGACAGTAAACGTTCTAATTGAGTCTGCATACTTTGCAGGTCAAACAGTGCGTCGTACATCAAAAGACTTAGGTCTTCGTAGTGAATCAAGTGCACGTTTCGAAAAAGGAATCGACCCAACACGTACATTTGAAGCAATTCAACACGCAGCTGCTTTAATGGCGAAATATGCTGGCGGTGAAGCACTTGAAGGTGTAGTAGAAGCTGACAACTTACAAGTACAAGAGCGTACAGTATCTGTTACTGCTGAAAAAGTAAACCGTGTATTAGGTACAAATATTTCTGCGAGTGAAATGGGTACAATGTTTACAAACTTGAAATTCCCATTCACAGAAGTAGAAGGAACATTCCATGTAAATGTACCAGCACGTCGTCCTGATATTACAATTTCAGAAGACTTAGTAGAAGAAGTGGGCCGTCTATACGGTTATGACCACATTCCAGTTACATTACCTTTTGGAACAATGACTCGTGGTAAATTAACATCAGCACAAACGAAACGTCGTAAAGTACGTCGCTTCTTAGAGGGTGCTGGTTTATATGAAGCAATCACGTATTCATTAACAAGCGCTGACAAAGCGAAACAATATATGGTTGAGCCAAACGAAAAAGCACCTGTAAACCTTGCGCTTCCAATGAGCGAAGAGCGCAGCCAACTTCGTTTAAGCTTAGTGCCACAATTGCTAGAAGCAGTTTCATACAATGTTGCTCGTAAAAACGACAGCGTTGCTTTGTACGAAGTAGGTTCTATTTTCTTACCAACAGAAGCAGGAGAACTTCCGAAAGAAGAACAACACCTTGCAGGTGTTATGACAGGTCTTGCTCTTCACCATGCATGGCAAGGTGAGAAGAAAGTAGTAGACTTCTTCGTTGTGAAAGGTGTACTAGAAGGACTATTCGACGTACTTGGCGTTTCAAACCAAATCACATATGCACCAGCAAAACGTGAAGGTATGCACCCAGGCCGTACAGCTGACATCGTATTAGATGGCGAAGTAATTGGCTTCATCGGTCAATTGCACCCAGAAGCAGAAAAACAATTAGATGTGAAAAATACATTCGTATTTGAATTATCTCTTGTAAAAGTATTCGGTGCAGACGCTGAAGAAACTTACTACTCAGCAATTCCGCGTTTCCCATCTATGACACGCGACATGGCTGTTGTAGTAACAAAAGAAACAAAAGCTGGTGAAATGAAGCAAGTTATTGCTGAAGCTGGCGGAGAACTTCTGAAAGATGTAACATTATTCGACTTATACGAAGGTGAAAAAATGGAAGAAGGCAAGAAATCACTTGCATTCTCTATGACTTACTTCGATGCAGAACGTACGTTAACAGATGAAGAAGTAACAGAAGCGCATAACCGTGTATTAACAACGGTAGAAGAGAAATTTGGTGCGGAGTTACGTAAGTAATTAGAAAATTGCTGGATTCATTCCGGCAATTTTTTTATTGCACAATCGTCGACAGATGTCGGTAAGTCGATATATTACAAAAATCGCTTATATATTTTCTGGCATCTTGCATCTTTCTCTCGAATGTAGTACATTAATTTTAGTTTAACAAAATGAAAGACGATGATAAGGAAAAGTAGTATATACTATAATCCAAAGCGAGTCAGGGGCGGTGAGAGCCTGATGAGGCGGTATATGTGAAGAACACCTTGGAGTTGCTAACCGAAATTGAATCTTGTATTCAAGAGTAGACTTAGACGGGAATCCGGCCTGTTACAAACCGGGAAGTATGTATTACATACGAGTTAAAGTTGGTCTTTATGACAAATTGGGTGGTACCGCGAAGTTTAACCTTTCGTCCCTTTATGGATGAAAGGTTTTTTTGTATTTAAATATATCAGCAAAGGAGAATTTCACTATGGAAAACACATTAGTAAAAAGTCTGTATAGAGATACAGAAAAGTATGCAGGTCAAACAGTACAAGTATCAGGGTGGATTCGTAACTTACGTGATTCAAAAGCATTTGGTTTCATCGAATTAAACGACGGTAGCTTTTTCAAAAGCGTTCAAATCGTTTTCGATACAGAATTAGAGAACTTTAAAGAAATTGCAAAGCTTCCACTTAGCTCTTCAGTGAAAGTAGAAGGTAAAGTAATTGCAACGCCTGGAGCGAAGCAACCATTTGAAATTAAAGCAGAAAAAATTGATATCGAGGGCTTATCAGATTCTGATTACCCACTTCAAAAGAAGCGTCATACGTTTGAATACTTACGTACAATCGCTCACTTACGTCCAAGAACAAATGCATTCTCTGCAACGTTCCGCGTACGTTCTATCGCAGCATTTGCGATTCACCAGTTCTTCCAAGAGCGTGGATTTGTACATGTTCACACACCAATCATCACTGGTAGTGATACAGAAGGTGCTGGCGAAATGTTCCGCGTAACAACGCAAGATTTAAATAACCTACCAAAAGGTGAAGACGGAAAAGTTGATGAATCAAAAGACTTCTTCGGTAAAGAAACAAACTTAACAGTAAGTGGACAGCTGAACGCTGAAGCGTATGCATTAGCATTCCGTGATGTATATACATTCGGACCTACATTCCGTGCGGAAAACTCAAACACAACTCGCCACGCTGCTGAGTTCTGGATGGTTGAGCCTGAGATTGCATTCGCTGAGTTAGGCGATGTAATGGATCTTACAGAAGATATGCTGAAATATGCAATGAAATATGTATTAGAGCATGCACCAGAAGAGATGGACTTCTTCAACAGCTTCGTTGATAAAACAGTTCTAGAGCGTATGAACAACGTGATTAACTCTGACTTCGGTCGCATCACATATACAGAAGCAATTAAAGTACTTCAAGAATCAGGTGCTGACTTCAAATACCCAGTAGAATGGGGTATTGACTTACAAACAGAGCATGAAAGATACTTATCAGAAGAGATCTTCAAACGCCCTGTATTCGTAACTGACTACCCGAAAGACATTAAAGCGTTCTACATGCGTATGAATGAAGATGGAAAAACAGTAGCTGCTACTGACCTTCTAGTTCCTGGCATCGGCGAATTAATCGGCGGAAGTCAACGTGAAGAAAGAATGGACGTTTTAGTAGACAGAATTAAAGAATTAGGTATGAACGAAGAGGACTACTGGTGGTACTTAGAACTTAGAAAATACGGCGGTACAAAACACGCTGGATTCGGTCTAGGTTTCGAGCGCTTCCTAATGTACATCACTGGTATGGCTAACATCCGTGACGTAATTCCATTCCCAAGAACTCCAGGTTCTTCTGAGTTCTAAAATATGAAAAAAGCGAGAGGATTTCCTCTCGCTTTTTTGTTTGCATAGTTTATGACCCCGTAGCAAAAAGTAACGCGAAGGGGTGAATATAAATGAGTAAAAAAGTGAAAAAAGATCATTCAAGGTCAAGCCTTGGTTCTCCAGAAGTAGAAGGACAAGGAACGACGACACATGAAACAGGTTCACATAAAGTACCTTCATCAAATAAGAAGCAGAAACGAAGCTAACATAAAAAAGGAGAGTCTTGGCGACTCTCCTTTTTTCATGTATTACATCTTCTTATCGTTAATTTCTTTTGTAATGTTATCGACATCTTTGTCTAATCGATCGAAATAGAAAAACCACAGTAAACTCATGAACACGTAATAGATGGCCATCACGCCAAGATTATCAGATATATTTTCGAATGTGGATTTAGTAGTGAAAAAAGCTCCCCAAATGGTAGAAATAGTGAAGTAAGAAAGTGGGCCTACGAGGTGTACGAAAACATATAATATCTTTTTAACTTTTACAGCGTTCGTATGAAAAACCTCCTCTTTCTAATCATACATTCAAGTTCCTCACAGAAGTGTTGTAGTTTTGCTGGATTATGTATTAACGAGCGAGCATCGTGTTTCCCGATAAATTTTCGAATCCGAAAGTTTAATAAGAAAGATCGGCCATAGCGCTCTATTAAATCGTTGAACGCTCGTTGTTCACTTAATAGCTGAATGTTTTCCCTAATTTCAAACTGTCTTTCGTGTGGATCGCCTAGTAAAATATTTAGAATCATTTGTATAAGTAGCAATGGGGATCTCCTCCTTTGTTAGAATAATCTGTATATTATAATTATAACAAAACTATAAGGACAATAGTAGGGTGAAACAAAAAACAGGAGTTTGTAGGCTCCTGTTTTTGTCGATACTATTTTAATAAGCGAAGCGCCTTCTCCGTATTAGCGAAATGCAGTTTCACAAACTCAGGTAATCGTTCTTTACCAAGCTTTTGAATTAATTTAGCAGCAGCGATATCAACTTGTTTACCAGCACCTTTTGGAAGTGGCATACCAGCTTTTTTACTTAGTTCGTCAAACTGTTTTACGAATGAGTAGCGAGCTAAAATAGAAGCAGCGGCTACTGCTAAATGGACGCTTTCACCTTTCGTAGCGAAATAAACATTTTCACGCTGTACCTGTTTTTGTTTTGCTAAATATTTATAGTATGTATCAGGTTGTGTGAATTGATCGATTAAGACGCCTTCAGGTTTTGTAGGTGCCATTTTAGCTAATAAGTTTGTAATAGCTTTATTGTGTAGTAAAGCTTTTAACTTACCTTGGTTGTTTCCTTTATCAAATAGCTCGTTATATTTTTCATTATGAAGGACAAGGGAGCTGTAAGGAACAACGTGTAGAAGTTGTTTCGCAATGGCAGTAATTTGATCGTCATTTAAGTTTTTAGAGTCTTTTACACCAAGTTCTTTTAGTAGTGGAATTTGCTTTGCATCCACATATACAGCAACGACTGTCATCGGTCCAAAGAAATCTCCCGTACCAACTTCATCAGACCCTACAATAGACATTGTACCGATGGAAGCGGGCGGCGCATAACGATGGGAATCGACAGATTTTTTTACAGCTGTTTTCGGTGTTTGAGAGACAGTTTGCCAACGAGAAGCTTCTGCTTCAGCGCGGCTTCCTTGGAACATTACTTTTCCAGATTTATACGCTGTAATTGTGCAAGATGGTACCTTGGCCATGAAGATTCCGCCTTGTGGAATTTTTGGGCTAAGCGAATGTTTATATTGTTGTTTCATGTCTTCAATTACTGTAGAATTTGTTTGAATTACGATAGAATTTGACATAATGGTCGCCCCTTTTTTTATATTGTTATTTTTATCATATCGGATTGTTCTTTCTGTTTCCATATTATGAAGGTTCATGGTATGATAAACTTTAGGATTCTGTACGTGATTGGAGGCCGGTGAGTTGTCACAACAAAAGGGAAAGAAAAGTCGAATTAATGTAGAAATCTATGGTCAGCAATATTCAGTTGTTGGCGATGAAAGTACAAGTCATATCCGCATGGTAGCAGCGATTGTGGATGATAAAATGCGCGAACTCAATGCCAAGAATCCTTCGCTTGACACGAGTAGACTAGCGGTATTGACGGCGGTAAACGTCATACACGATTACATAAAATTAAAAGAAGAACATGAGAAATTGAAAGAAAGTATGACAAAAAAAGGAATGGAATAACATGATTGATATTATTATCATTTTACTGCTTGTTATGGGATTTTTCCTCGGTTTACGCAGAGGGTTTATTCTGCAACTTGTAAAGTTAACAAGCTTTATTATCGCATACCTTGTTGCATACTGGTACTGTAAAGATTTAGCGCCAGCACTTGCGAAATTTATTCCGTATCCATTTGATAAAAACGTATCTGTTCCAGAATGGATTGATGCAAATAATATTGAGACAGTATTTTATCAAGCGCTTGCGTTTATCATATTGTTTATTATCACTAAAATTGCACTTTCATTACTTGGTAATTTGTTAAATATGTTTGCAGAAATACCGGTTTTAAAGCAAGTAAATGCGTTTGCGGGGGCAATCCTCGGATTTTTAGAAGTATATATTATTTTGTTTGTCTTAATTATCATTGGAAATATTCTTCCGATTGAACAAGTACAAACACCATTACAAAAATCATCAATTAGCAAAATAATTGTAGACGATACACCGATTCTATCTGAAAAGGTGAAGGAACTATGGCAGACAGGTAGCAGAGTATAACTTCTCTTTTTTCGGAAAGAGAAGTTTTTTTCTATGAAAGAAAGGCGGGGCAATGATGAAAGTAAATAAAAAACAAGTTATCAAATTATTAGAGACAATCGGGCTTTTTATGGAACTAAAGGGTGCGAATCCATTTAAAATATCTGCATTTCGTAAAGCGGCAGCAGCATTAGAAAGTGACGATCGTAGTCTTTCTGAAATTGAAGATTTCACAAAGATTCCAGGAATCGGAAAAGGAACAGCAGCCGTTATTCAAGAATATATAGAATCGGTAACATCTGAAGTATTACAAGAACTTGAGAAAGAAGTACCAAGTAGCTTATTGCCGTTATTAAAACTACCAGGACTTGGTGGTAAAAAGGTGGCTAAGTTATATAAAGAACTTGGTGTTGTTGACATGGAATCGCTAAAAGCTGTTTGTGAGGAAAATAAAGTACAGGCTTTAGCAGGTTTCGGTAAGAAGACAGAAGAGAAAATATTAGAAGCAATCGATCAAGTAGGCTCTCGTCCAGAGCGTTTACCAATTGCGATGGTATTACCTATTGCCGGGGAAATAGAGGAGAAATTGTCGAATATTGCTGAAGCCATTCGTTTCTCTCGCGCTGGTAGCTTACGCCGTGTTCGTGAGACAGTGAAAGATTTAGATTTTATCATTGCAACGACAGAACCAGCAGCGGTACGTGAGCATTTACTACAATTCGATAATATGATTGAAGTAATCGCAAGTGGAGATACAAAAGTTTCTGTCCGTCTTCAATATGAATATGATATTTCAATCGATTTTCGTTTAGTAAAACCAGAAGAGTTTATTACAACTCTTCACCATTTCACAGGATCAAAGGACCATAACGTAAAAATGCGTCAAATCGCAAAAGATAAAGGCGAGAAAATTAGTGAGTACGGTGTAGAGAACTTGGAAACAGGTGAAGTGAAAACATTTGAGACTGAAGAAGACTTCTTCGCTCATTTCGGTCTGCCATTTATTCCGCCAGAAGTGCGTGAAGATGGAAAAGAAATTGAATTAATTAAAGAGTATCCGAACTTAATTCAGTTTTCCGATATACAAGGTGATTTACATATGCATACAACTTGGAGTGACGGTGCTTTTTCTATTGAAGAAATGGTACAAGCGTGCCGTGCTCGTGGATACAAGTTTATGGCGATTACTGATCACTCGCAATATTTGAAAGTAGCGAATGGTTTAACGAAAGAGCGTCTTCGTGAGCAAGCGAAAGAAATTGAACGTATGAATGAAAAGTATCCAGACATTACAATTTTACGCGGAATTGAAATGGACATTTTACCAGATGCCTCTCTTGATTTTGATGATGAAGTATTAGAAGAATTAGACTATGTCATTGGAGCGATTCACTCTAGCTTCTCACAAGACCGTGAAACGATTATGAAGCGTCTGCGTACTGCACTTGAGAATAAACATGTCACAATGATTGCCCATCCGACAGGACGTCTTCTCGGGCGCCGTGAGGGTTATGATGTAGATACAGATTTATTAATTGAACTCGCAAAAGAGACAAATACAGTTTTAGAATTAAATGCGAATCCGAACCGTCTAGATTTAAGCGCGAAATTATTAAAACAAGCACAAGATGCTGGTGTAAAAGTAGCGATTAATACGGATGCTCATACACTTGAAATGTTAGAAGATATGGAAACAGGTGTAGCTGCAGCACGTAAAGGTTGGATTCAAAAAGATAACGTGATTAACACATGGGATATTGAACGTTTATTAGACTATATTAAACGTAATAAGTAACACAAGGGGGACCTGCAACATGTTAGAAAGAACGTTGCGTGTATTAGAATACAATAAAGTAAAAGAACAATTACTTGAACATACAGCCTCTTCACTTGGCCGTGATAAAGTGAAGAATTTAGTGCCGAGCACTGATTTTGAAGAAATTGTAGAAATGCAAGATACAACGGATGAAGCAGCGAAAGTCATTCGTTTAAAAGGTAGTGCACCATTAGGTGGCATTACGGATATTCGCTCGAATGTGAAGCGTGCAAAGATTGGAAGTATGTTAAGCCCAAATGAACTACTTGATATTGCGAATACGATGTATGGTAGCCGTAATATGAAACGTTTCATTGAAGATATGGCTGATAACGGTGTCGAGCTTCCGATTTTAGAAACTCATGTCGCTCAAATTGTATCTTTATATGAGTTAGAAAAGAAAATTACAAATTGCATCGGTGATGGCGGTGAAGTAGTCGATAGTGCGAGTGATAAACTGCGTGGTATTCGTACTCAAATTCGTACTGCGGAAAGCCGTATTCGTGAAAAGTTAGAAAATATGACGCGTTCTTCAAACGCGCAAAAGATGCTGTCTGACTCGATTGTAACAATTCGTAATGAACGTTACGTAATCCCAGTAAAACAAGAATACCGCGGCGTATATGGCGGTATTGTTCACGACCAATCTGCTTCTGGACAAACATTATTTATTGAACCACAAGTAATTGTAGAATTAAATAATGCACTACAAGAAGCACGAGTGAAAGAAAAACAAGAAATTGAACGCATTTTATTAATGTTAACAGAAGAAGTGGCAGTAGAAGCCGATATCGTTTTATCAAACGTAGAAATAGTTGCAAATCTTGATTTCATCTTTGCGAAAGCTTTTTATGCGAAACGAATTAAAGCAACGAAACCAATTGTAAATAACGAGCGTTATATGGATTTAAGACAAGCTCGTCATCCGCTAATCGATCCAGAAATTATTGTGCCAAATAACATTATGCTAGGTAAAGATTTCACAACAATTGTTATTACAGGACCGAATACAGGTGGTAAAACAGTTACGCTGAAAACAGTTGGTATTTGTGTATTAATGGCGCAATCTGGTCTTCACATTCCAGTAATGGATGAGTCAGAGATTTGTGTATTTAAAAATATCTTTGCTGATATCGGTGATGAGCAGTCGATTGAACAAAGCTTAAGTACGTTCTCCTCACATATGGTGAACATTGTAGATATTTTAGAAAAAGCTGATTTTGAAAGCTTAGTTTTATTTGATGAATTAGGTGCTGGAACAGACCCGCAAGAAGGTGCTGCCCTAGCAATTTCGATTTTAGATGAAGTATGTAACCGCGGTGCTCGCGTTGTTGCTACGACGCATTACCCAGAATTAAAAGCATACGGATACAACCGTGAGCAAGTTATTAATGCGAGTGTTGAGTTTGATGTAAATACATTAAGTCCAACTTATAAGTTATTAATCGGTGTACCAGGTCGCAGTAACGCCTTTGAAATTTCGAAGCGCCTTGGATTATCTGATCGCGTTATTGACCAAGCACGTAACCACATTAGTACAGATACAAATAAAATTGAAAATATGATTGCGAAGTTAGAAGAAAGCCAGAAGAACGCAGAGCGTGACTGGAACGAAGCAGAGGCACTTCGCAAACAATCTGAGAAACTTCATCGTGAGTTGCAACGTCAAATTATTGAGTTTAACGATGAGCGTGATGAAAAATTATTAAAAGCGCAAAAAGAAGGGGAAGAAAAAGTCGAAGCTGCGAAGAAAGAAGCAGAAGGTATTATTCAAGAACTTCGTCAATTGCGTAAAGCACAGCTTGTAAATGTGAAAGACCATGAGCTTATTGAAGCGAAGAGCCGTCTAGAAGGAACAGCGCCAGAGCTTGTGAAGAAACAAAAAGTAAACGTGAAAAACACTGCGCCGAAACAACAGTTACGCGCAGGTGATGAAGTAAAAGTATTAACGTTCGGTCAAAAGGGTCAATTACTTGAAAAAGTAAGTGATACAGAGTGGAGCGTACAAATCGGTATTCTGAAGATGAAAGTAAAAGAATCTAACATGGAATACATTAACACACCGAAGCAAACAGAGAAAAAAGCAGTCGCAAGTGTGAAGGGTAGAGATTACCACGTTTCATTGGAACTTGATCTTCGCGGTGAACGTTATGAAGATGCAATGATGCGCGTTGAAAAATATTTAGACGATGCCCAGCTTGCAAGTTATCCTCGTGTATCAATCATTCACGGTAAAGGAACAGGAGCGCTTCGCCAAGGTGTACAAGATTACTTGAAGAAGCATCGCGGCGTGAAGAATTACCGTTACGGTGACATGGGCGAGGGAGGCCTAGGCGTAACAGTTGTCGAATTAAAATAGCAAACAACGAAACAAAGGGGAAACCATTATATGTTTATGGACAAACTTGCAAAAGTATTGTTAGCTTGTTGTGGAATATTTTTGGTGATTGGGGTTATTTATTTAGTTGTTTTTGCGAAGTGAAAAAGCGTCAATCGTGGCATAATGATATTGCCATAGATTGACGTTTTTATTATATATGAAAAGGAGCAAAACATGAAAATCAACCAATACATAAGCGAAGCAAAATCATGCTCAAGACGTGAAACAGACCGCCTTATTAAAGCTGGACGCGTGGCTATTAATGGCGAAATATGTACGCACGGTGCACTTGTGAGCGATGGTGATGTTGTAACGATTGATGGACAGGTTATTGCGAAAGAAGAGAAAGAAAAGGTGTATATCGCATTTCATAAACCAGTCGGAATTACTTGTACAGCAGCTGATCATATTGAAGATAATATTATTGATTATATCAATTACCCAGAGCGAATCTTTCCAGTTGGGCGATTAGATAAAGCATCAGAAGGACTTATTTTATTAACGAATGATGGCGCGATTGCCAATCAAATTTTACACGGTGATCACGAACACGAGAAAGAATATGTTGTCACAGTCGATAAACCTTTTACGGACTGGTTTATTGATGAGATGTCCAGCGGTGTAAAGATTAAAGATGGTATGACGAAGCCGTGCAAAGTGACGAGAGTCGATCAATCAACATTTCGTATCGTTTTAACGCAAGGAATGAACAGGCAAATTCGTAGAATGAGCCGTGCTTTTGGGTTTACTGTAATAAAGCTAAAGCGAGTACGGATTATGAATATAGAGCTAAATGAGCTTGAAGTAGGAAAGTGGAGGAGCGTTACATCGGGGGAATTAGACATTCTAATAGATCAGTTATAGGGAGGAAAAATTTTCTCCCTATATTTTTTTGTCAGAAAAAATAAAACTATTGATTTTTTAAAAAATAGCCCATATAATAAAAAACAACAAGTTTCGACAAGATATTTTATAAAAGTAATGATGAGGACATGAGTTGTATTTTACGATTCTCAGAGAGGGGAGCCTTAGGCTGTGAGCTTCCTAATACGAAAAGACAAGCTTACCACCTCTAAACTTCAAGAGTGAACTGCATACATGATGCATTGTAATTCTTGACGGATAAAACCGTTATCAATTTACACGAGCTATAAAATGAGCTTATTTTGCTATAAATTCATTTTATTAGAATAAGGGTGGAACCACGATTTCAACACTCGTCCCTTTGTTAGGGACGGGTGTTTTTTGCGTTCTTTTACGGGGAAGTATGCTTGAAAGAGGATATGTGACGGATTTTAATTCAGAATATTTTGTCAATTAATTATTTTAGGAGGTTAGTAGAAATGAAGTCATCTTTAAAGTTTTCAGAGATGTTTGCAATAAGTTTAATGTTATTTGCACTGTTTTTTGGTGCAGGCAATATGATTTTTCCACCAGCGTTAGGGCAAGGTGCTGGAACGGACGTATGGATCGCGCTGTTTGGTTTTATCGTAACAGGGGTTGGACTACCTTTATTAGGAGTAATTGTTATAGCTTTAAAGGGAGATATTAATGAGCTAGCAGGACGTGTACATCCTATATTCGCACTTGTTTTTATCACTGCAATTTATTTATGTTTAGGCGTATTCGTAAGTGTGCCGCGTACAGGAACAGTAGCTTATGAGATGAGTGTTGCACCGTTTTTACCAAGTGAGATAGCTGGTCAGTCATATCCACTTGTTATCTTTACACTTATTTTCTTTGCAGTCACTTTCTATTTAGCTTTAAATCCTTCGAAATTAGTGGGGCGTATTGGTAAAGTACTAACTCCAATATTATTAGCAGTTATTGCAATTATCGTAGGTAAAGCACTTATTACACCAATTGGAGAATTTGGTGCACCGACAGAAGCGTATAGTGCTCCTCTCTTTAAAGGATTTATTGATGGATATTTAACTTTAGATGGACTTGCAGCACTGGTATTCGGAAATGTTGTAATTCATGCGTTAAAAGAAAAAGGCATTACAAATAAAAATAGTATTGCAAAAGTAACAATCTTTGCAGGATTTATTGCAGCGCTTGGTTTACTACTTGTGTATTTAGCGCTTGCGTATCTTGGAGCTTCTAGTGTATCGCTTGGAATGGGCGCAAACGGAGGAATTATTTTAACAAATGTCGTGAATCATTTATTTGGTAGCTACGGAACTTTATTACTAGGGATCGCAATTACAGCAGCATGTTTAACAACTTCTGTAGGTATTGTTGCAGCTTGTGGTGATTACTTCTCTTCCTTATTACCAAAGCTTTCTTATCAAAAAGTCGTTTTTATTTTCTGTGTATTAGCATTTATGGTAGCAAACCTTGGGTTAACTCAGTTAAATGCATTAGCATTACCAATCTTAATCGCCATTTATCCAATTGGAATCGTACTTATCGTATTATCACTTGTTGAAAACTACGTTCGTCTTCCATTAGCGATGTATGTGGGCGGGATTGTAGGAGCATTTGCAATAAGTTTCTTTGATGGGTTACACAATGCAAACCTTCAAATTGCAGCGCTAGCACCTATTTTAGATAAGATTCCATTATATAGTGTAGGAATTGGTTGGTTAGTTCCAGGCATAATCGGTATAGGATTTGGTTATATAGTTTCTAAGTTTCAAAAGCAGGAAATTGCTGTAGAAAAATAGAGAAAAGAGGCTTTCTATAATAGAAAGTCTCTTTTTTTGTAGAAAAAGCCATATATAGAGAAATTCAGATATTAAAAATTTTATACGTAATATAGTTGACAAAAAATTTATGAGTAGGCTAAGATTGACTTAGTTGTGGAAATATTGGAAGGGAAGTGAGGGAAAGGGGTTTCTATAACTAAAGTGTTGTTAGGGGAAGAGGTGAAAGAAGAGGAGAAGAGATAGTTTATTTTTTTTGATTTATATTGAGAATGATAATCAATAAATAAGTTTTATAATTTTTTCTCAGTTTCTATGCCTTCATATAAGGAATAGGGTGAGATATTATTTTTAACATTAAATGAGAATGATAATCAATAATGCTTATGTTACATAAAAGAATGCTAATTAAATAATAGGTAGAAGAGATTATTTTTTTTCTTATAAATTGAGAATAATTATCATTTTCAAAAAGTGAAGTGAAAGATAACAAAGGAGGAAACAAGAAAAATGAAAAAGGTTTCTGTATTACCCGCTTTTATTATAACGTTCGTATGTATGCTAGCTTTTCTTGTAATGCCATACGGGAATGCATCAGCAAAACTAGCTGATGGTACTTACGATATTAATTACGTAATTCAAAAAGCGGAAAATGATTCAGCTTCAATGGCAAATGACTATTTTGAAAAGCCAGCAAAATTAATAGTGAAAAACGGTGAGATGAGAGTACAAGTTCCGATGAATCATAGTGCTTGGATTACAGAATTTAAAGCACCAGAGAACGGGAATTTTGTTGATGCGAAAGTTGTTAGTAAAGATGAATCGGCAGATAAAAGAACAGTAGAGTTTAAAGTAGATGATTTATCCAAACCAGCAGCTGTAAAAATTCATGTTGTTGTACCAAATGCAAACTATGACCACCACTACACAATTCGTTTTGCTTTTGATGCAAATGTAAAAGCTGTAGGTGGCGATAACGGCGTAGCTGCTACAACAAAAAATAATGATCAAGCGAAAACAGATACACAAGTAAAAGAAGAGAAAACAAAAGTAGAGAGTAAGGAAACAGCTAAAGAAGCGAACAAAGAAACAAAAAATGAAAATGGAAAAGCTGAAAAAACAGATAACCCAAAAACAGGCGATGAAGCACGTATTGGATTGTTTGCAGCGTTAATTCTTATTTCAGGTGCTTTCTTAATTCGTAAAGTGAAATTGAGTAAATAAATCTTTTGAAGGGTGATGAATATATGTTTAAACAATTTAAAATGATTATTGCCGTATTTGCTGTTTTATTTACATTTATCGCAACACTAGGTTTACAAGATGCAAAGGCTGCTACAAAACTAGCTGATGGAAAATATAATATTGCTTTTACTGTATGGAAAGGCGATAAAGATGAATCGTCTAGAATGAATAGTTATTTTGAAAGCCCAGCAACATTAACAGTTAAAAATGGAAAACAATATGTTTCATTTAAAGTGAAAGATAGTGCTTCTATTAAAAGTTTCCAAGTAGAAAAAGATGGTCAATTTGTAGAAACAACCGTGTTAAGTGAAAACAAAAAAGATAATACTAGAGTTGTAGAATTTGAAGTTGCTGACTTGTCAAAAAAACTAAATGGCAAGGTGAAAATTAATATTCCAATTATTAATTATAATGCTTCGTATGATATTCGCTTTGTATTTGATGGGAACAGTATTAAATAATTTTCAAAAGGGAGAGTCGTTCCATTGAACAGGTATACAAAAATTATTGTTGCTATGTTTTTAATGATATTTACATTCGTATCAACATTACAACCACTTGCAGTTCAAGCAGCTACCAAGTTGGCTGACGGTGAATATTCAATTGGCTTCAAAGTTTTAAAAGATACATCAGATGAAGAATCGATGATGAATCAATATTCAGTAAGCCCGGGAACTTTAAAAGTGAAAGATGGGAAAAAGAAAGTATCCTTTACATTAACGAATAGTTCATGGATTACGAAGTTTGAAACAGAAAAAGCAGGTAAGCTAGTTGCGACAAATGTAATTAGTGAAGATAAAGAAAAAGATACAAGAGTAGTAGAATTTGATGTAGAAGATGTAGCGAAGGTATTAAACGCAAAAGTAAAAGTAGATATTGATTTTTTAAATTATCATCATGAGTACGACGTTCGTATTGCATTTGATCAAAATAGCATTACACCAATTCATGTAGAAAAACCAAATGAAAAAGAGGACCCAGCTAATAAGCCAGATCCAAATGAAACTACCGATCCAGGTCAGAAGCCCGACCAAAAGCCTGACCCAGATCAACAACCAAATTCTAACACAATTAAAGATGGTGCGTACAGCATTCCATTTAAAGTATTAAAAGATCAAACAGATGAAGAATCTAAGATGAATACTTACATGGTAAATCCAGGAGTATTAAAAGTAGAAAACGGTAAGAAAAAAGCAATTGTAACACTAAAAAGTAGCTCATTAATTAAAAATTTCCAAACGGAAAAAGATGGCGCATTTGTTGATGCAAAAGTAGTGAGTGAGGATAAGGAAAAAGATACAAGAGTAGTAGAGTTTGAAGTAAACGATTTATCTAAAAAACTAAATACAAAAGTATTTATCGAAATGGCATCAAGAAATTATAAGCAAACGCATGATGTACAACTTTTATTTGAACAAGATAAACTTGAACAAATTAAAAATGAAGAGAAACAACCAGAAGTAGAAAAACCGGAAGCAGAAAAACCAGAAGTAGAAAAACCAGAAGTAGAAAAACCAGAAGTAGAAAAACCGGAAGTAGAAAAACCAGAAGCAGAAAAACCAGATGAAAATAAAAAACCAGATGCTGAAACAATTAAAGATGGTGAATACAGCATCAATTTTAAAGCATTAAAAGATCAAACAGACGAAATTTCAATGATGAACACATATACAAAAAGTCCAGGTGTGCTAAAAGTAAAAGATGGTAAGAAGTATGTATCATTTACGTTAACGAACAGTTCATGGATTACAAAATTTGAATTTGAGAAAAATGGTTCGTTTGTTGATGCAAAAGTAATAAGTGAAGATAAAAAAGCTGATACACACGTAGTGGAAGTAGAAGTACCAGATTTATCGAAAAAGTTAAATGCAAAAGTAAAAGTAGATATCGATTCAATGAATTATCACCATTTTTACGATATTCAATTTGCATTTGATAAAGGTAGCATTAAGCCGTTAGATAACCAAGGAGGAAACGACAACCAAGGAGGAAATAACAACCAAGGAGGAAACGACAACCAAGGAGGAAACGACAACCAAGGAGGAAACGACAACCAAGGAGGAAATAACAACCAAGGAGGAAACGACAACCAAGATAATAACACAACAATTGATCCAAAAGCTCTTAAAGATGGTGAATACAGCATTGGCTTTAAAGTGTTAAAAGATCAAACAGATGAAATCTCAATGATGAACACATACACAAAAAGCCCAGGTGTATTAAAAGTAAAAGATGGTAAGAAATACGTATCGTTTACATTAACAAATAGTACATGGATTACGAAATTTGAATTTGAGAAGAATGGTTCTTTCGTTAATGCAAAAGTGTTAAGTGAAAATAAAGAACAAAATACAAGAGTAGTAGAAGTAGAAGTAAACGATTTGTCTAAAAAATTAAATGCAAAAGTAAAAGTAGATATTGATTCAATGAATTATCACCATTTCTACGATGTTCAATTTGTATTTGATCAAGACAGTATTAAAGCTTTAGGGAACCAAGGAGGAAACGACAACCAAGGCGGGAATGACAACCAAGATGGGAATGGAAACCAAGGTGGAAATAATAACCCGAAAGTAATAGTTGATCCGAAAAATTTAGTAGATGGCCAATATGATATTACATTTAAAGTATTAAAAGATAAAACAGATGAGATTTCAAAGATGAATGACTATGTTGTAAATCCAGCGAAATTAATCGTAAAAGATGGTAAAAAATACATTGAGATGACGCTGAAAAATAGTGCGTGGATTACGAAATTCCAAACGGAAAACAAGGAACTATTCGCTGATGCGAAAGTAGTAAGCGAAGATAAAAATGCAAATACGCGAGTAGTACAGTTTGAAGTAGAAGATCTATTTAAAAAATTAAACGCAAAAGTAAAGGTAGACATCGATGAGATGAACTACCATCATTTCTACGATGTACAAATTCAATTTGATACAAATAATATCGGCGCGTTAGGAACTATTAAAGAGGAACCGAAAAATGAACCGAAAAATCCAGTGACTACACCGAAAGTAGATAATGTAAAAACAGTAGGTACTCCTGATTTTAACCGAAATGCAGATGGTCAGAAGAAAAAAGAAGATACAAAAAATGATTCGAAAAAAGAGAAAAACTCAAAAACTGCAGATACAGCACAACTTGGTTTATACATGGTGTTACTGCTAGGTTCACTTGCTTTACTAGTTCGTAAATATAGAGCAGGTAGATTGTAATTTTTGGAGTCTTGATGCATGTTCGCGTGCATCAAGACTTGTTTCATATTGTATGGAAGGGAGTGGTGATTGAGAGTGAAGAAAATCGTAAGTGTACTAATGGCTATCATTTTGTTAATGAGTATAGCCGGGTGCTCATCACCAAAAAAAGAAACAGCAAAGCAGGTAAAGAGTGAGAGTAAGGAGCGCGTTGTTGCAACAACAGTGGCTGTTACTGAAATTATGGATGCGTTAGAAGTAGATTTAGTTGGCGTTCCAACAAGTTCTAAAACTTTACCGAAGCGATATAAAGGTTTACCTGAAGTTGGGAATCCAATGAGTCCAGATATGGAAAAGGTAAAGTCATTAAAGCCTTCAGAAGTGTTATCTGTGACAACACTTGAATATGAATTAAAGCCAGTTTTTGATGATGTGGGTATGAAAGCAAACTTTTTAGATTTAACGAGTTTAAAAAATATGCAAAGTTCTATTAGCGATTTAGGTAAGAAATATGGACGTGAAAAGCAGGCTGAAGCAGTAGTAACTAAGTTAGATAAAAAGGTTGCTAGCATTCAAAAGGAAGTAAAAGGAAAGAAAGAACCGACAGTGCTTATTTTATTAGGTGTGCCGGGCAGTTATTTAGTAGCAACAGAGCATTCTTATATTGGAGATTTAGTGAAACAACTAGGTGGTAAAAATATTGTGCAAGGTGAACAAGTAGAATATTTAGCTTCTAATACAGAGTATTTAAAGAAAGCTGATCCAGATATTATTTTACGAGCAGCTCATGGTATGCCTGATGAAGTTGTAAAAATGTTTGATAAAGAATTTAAAACAAATGACATTTGGAAACACTTTGCTGCGGTTAAAAATAACCGTGTTTACGATTTAGAAGAGCGTTTATTTGGAACGACAGGCAATTTAGCAGCAATTGAAGCGTTAGATGAATTGAAAAATATGATGTATCCGTGATGCATTTTAATATAAAGGAAGAGCAGAATGAATAAAAAAACTTGGAGTTTCCTCATTGTTACTGCATTGCTCATTGTTATGACATCATTGTCAGCGATGAAAGGGAGTTTAGAAGTAGGTATTGTTGAACTTGTGCAAGGGATATTTACAGGTGGGAATGAAGATGTTGAAGTCATTAAAGATTTACGTTTCCCGCGTATTATTATTGCGCTGTTCACTGGAGCGGCTCTTGCAGTTTCAGGGGTGCTTTTTCAAGCTGTTATGAAGAATCCACTCGCTGATGCTGGGGTAATCGGTATATCTTCAGGAGCTAGTTTTATGACACTCGTTATTATTACATTGTTCCCGCAATTCTTTTTCTGGACACCCGTATTCGCCTTTTTAGGTGGTGCGTTTGCGTGTTATCTCGTTTATTCGTTTTCATGGAAGTCAGGGTTAAGCCCGCTTCGCATTATTTTAATTGGTATTGCCATTAATGCGATGTTTACTGGATTAAATGAATCATTCGTTACGATTTGTGGGTATTTTATTAAGAGTATTAAGCAAACGACGACTTCTAACATAACAATGAAGACGTGGGGCGATGTAGAAATAATGGTGACTTATGGAACGATTGGTCTTATTCTTGCTCTGTTCGTAGGAGCTTGGTGTAACTTATTATCGCTACAAGATAAGACTGCGAAAAACTTAGGCTTGCACGTGACGAGAGTTCGTCTTATTATTTCTGCCATTGCAGTACTCTTAGCGGCAGTATCAACAGCGATTGCAGGTGTTATTGCTTTTGTAGGATTACTAGTTCCGCATATTTCAAGACAATTAGTCGGTTCAGACCATAAAGTATTAATTCCATTTTCTGCTCTTGCAGGCGCGTTATTAATTTTGACGGCGGATACGATTGGAAGGTTAATTGTGCCACCTAACGAAATTCCAGCAGCAACAATTATGGCGGTTATTGGTGGTCCATTCTTAATATTCTTGCTTAGAAAGAGTGATAAAGTTCATGGAAATTAAAAATGTAACCTTTTCATACGATAACGTAACAAATCGTTTAAAGTCTGTTAGTAGTGAAATAGAAATTGGGAAAATTACAACAATTATTGGCCCGAATGGATGCGGGAAATCAACATTACTTAGTGTCATGTCTAGAAATCACGTTCCTAGCAGTGGAGAAGTAATACTTGATGGGAAAGCGATTAGTGAATATAAACCGAAAGAGTTTGCTAGAAAGCTAGCAGTTGTCCATCAACAAAATGAGGCTCCAGCAGATATTACAGTGGAAAAGCTAATAAGCTTTGGGCGTATGCCATATAAAAATATTTTCTCTCCGCAAACAGATGAAGATAGAGAAGCGATAGAGCGCGCACTAGTATGTACGAATTTACAAAGTAAGCGTGATAAGCCAATCTATGCTTTATCTGGTGGAGAGAGGCAGCGAGTTTGGATCGCAATGACATTAGCTCAAAATACACCAATGCTTTTCTTAGATGAACCGACAACATATTTAGATATTTACTATCAGCTAGAAATATTAGAGTTAGTGAAAGAGTTAAATGAAGTGTATGGGCTAACGATTGTAATGGTATTACATGATATTAATCAAGCCATTCGTTATAGCGACCATATTATCGTTATGAAAGATGGAGAGATCATTACGAAAGGTAATCCTAATGATGTAATAACAGAAGAAATGGTTAAAGCAATATATGGTGTAGATGTCATTGTAAAGCAGGATGAAGATACCGGATTGTACATGGTACCTATGGGAATCTAAAGGCTGAGCATAATCCGTTTTGAGGTGATAATTTGAATAGCAAGAAAGGACGGAAAAAGAATTCTTTTTTTCAACGCATACTTACAATTGCGTTTTTAGGAATCTTTTTCTATTCAATGTATGAGTTGGGCGGGATTTTCATGGATTATTATGAAAATCGTAAAGTAATGGCTGAGGCACAACATATTTATAAAAGAAGTCCAATGGAAGAAAAATCGGAAGACGGAGAGGTACGTAAACAGTTTCAGGATCTCCAGAAAATTAATCCAGAGATAGTCGGATGGATTACGATGGATGATACACAAATTAATTATCCAATCGTTCAAGCAAAAGATAATGAGTACTATTTATTTCGTAATTATAAAGGTGAAGATATGAGAGCGGGCAGCATTTTTATGGACCATCGTAATGATGTGAAATCTCGAAATCGCAATACGATTTTATATGGTCATCGTATGAAAGACGGTTCTATGTTTGGTAGTTTAAAAAAGATGTTGGACGAAGACTTTTTCATGTCCCATCGTAAATTATATTACGATACATTATTTGAAGGATACGACGTTGAAGTTTTTTCAGTATACACGACAACAACGGACTTTTATTACATTGAAACGGATTTTGAAAATGATGCAGCATATACATCGTTCTTAAAGGAAATTCAAGAAAAATCACTGTACAAAACGGATACGGAATTGACGGCTAATGATGAAGTTGTAACACTTTCTACTTGTGACTATGCGCTTGATCCAGAGGCTGGAAGGCTAGTTGTACACGCAAAATTAGTAAAAAGAAATTAAAGAAAAAAGTATAGAATATGAGAAGTGATAGATAACGCTTCTCATATTCTATACTTAAAAAAAGAACTGTTTTTACTGTGCTGCAGCCATTGGCATACGTACAACTTTTACATCATAGTAAGCAATTTTATTATCAAGAATATATTCTGGCATCCCGCCTTGATGTGAGTGAGCATCTTTAAATGCGGCGCTCTTTGTCCAACCTTGGAAATCTTCTTTTGCATTCCAGCGAGTGCTAATTGTTACTTCATCATAATCAACTGTATTTTGCGTTAAAAGAACTTCTAGACCTAAAAAGCCTGGCATCGTTTCAACTTTACCTACTTTATTAAAACGCTCAATTAATTTATGTCCATTTCCCTTTGTAATTTTAGCTGTATTTGTAACAATAATCATGTTTATTCCTCCTATAAATGTAGCTATATTTTCAAGAACTCATATACATTAAATGATAATGAAAATCATTATCAATGTCAATGGTAAATGTGAAATATATAATTTTTTTCTATTATTTTGGACAGTAAGATTTCCATTTCAAAACGTAGTAAATATGTGGCGGTTAAGTGCGAGAATGAGCGAGTTGTACTAGCAAAGCAATAATATGGTATAGTGAAACGAGGCTGTTTTTTCAGGCTCTTTTTTTAAATGCTTCCTATAGAGAAAGCATGCAAATGGAAAGGAAGTTATTATATGCGATCAGAAGTAACTATAAAAATAAAAACGAAATTTATAAAAGAAATTAAAAGTGGATACCCACTTATTTTAAAAGATGCAATTCAAAATTTAAACGATGTTCGTGAAGAAGGGACAATCATCAAAGTAGTAGATGAGAAGAACAACTTTGTCGGAAAAGGTTATTATGGAAAACAAAATAAAGGATACGGCTGGATTTTAACGAGAAAAGAGAGTGAACAAATTAATCAATCTTTCTTTGAAAGTAAAATCAAATCTGCCTTACATAAACGAAAACAATTTTATAAATCAAGTGATACGACAGCATTCCGTGTGGTGAATGGTGAAGGTGATGGTCTTGGCGGATTAATTATTGATTACTATGACGGCTACTACGTAGTAAGTTGGTATAGTGAAGGGATTTACACTTTCAGAGATGAGATTATAGCAGCTCTTCAAAAAGTAGCAAACTTTAAAGGCATTTATGAGAAAAAGCGTTTTGATACGAAAGGGAAATACATTGAAGGTGATGATTTCGTAGCAGGAGAGCGCGGTGAGTTTCCACTTATCGTAAAAGAGAACGGTGTGAACTTCGCTGTTTATTTAAATGACGGGGCAATGGTTGGTGTATTTTTAGATCAACGTAACGTTCGAAAACAAATTCGTGATAAATATGCAAAGGGAAGAACAGTGTTAAATATGTTCTCTTATACAGGTGCTTTCTCTGTATTTGCAGCGCTAGGCGGAGCGAGTAAAACGACGAGTGTTGACCTTGCAAATCGTAGTTTAAGTAAAACAATTGAGCAGTTTAGTGTCAATGAAGTTGATTATGAAGCACAAGATATTATTGTAGAAGATGTATTTCTTTACTTCAAATATGCAGCGAAGAAAAAGATGAAATTTGATATGGTCGTACTTGATCCTCCAAGCTTCGCCCGATCAAAAAAATATACATTTAGTGCAGCAAAAGATTATAAAAATTTATTAAAAGAAACAATTGCTATTACAGAAAATAACGGTATTATCGTTGCTTCTACAAATTGTAGCGCATTCGATATGAAAAAGTTTAAAGGCTTTATCGATACAGCCTTTAAAGAAATGAATGGCAAATATAAAATATTAGAAGAACATTCTTTACCAGAAGATTTCCGTACCATTAATCAATTTAAAGAAGGAGACTACTTAAAAGTAGTTTTCATCGAGAAAATTAAAGGTTAATAAAGAAAAGGAGCTCGAGTTTACTTGAGCTCCTTTTCTTATTGAACGATATTTTGTACTCTACCGACTTGCCCGTCCTGCAATCGTACTTTAATGCCATGCGGATGAGAAGGGGATTTTGTTAAAATATCTTTTACAATTCCACGTGTTAATTTGCCTGTTCGTTGATCTTGTTTTAATACAATATCAACTTCAAGACCGGGCGCGATATTAGAACGTTTTTGTCCGTTCATTTACACACCTGTACGTCTACGTTGGTTGTTTGTTTTCTTCGTTTGTTGGTTTTGTAATTTTTTCGTTTCTTGGCTTTGATTTTTTGCATTTTGACCATTTCCATTTCCTTGCTTTTTCTTAGCAAGTTGTTCGCGCATTAAATCAGCTAAGCTTACTTTTTTATTCTCTGACATGATAAGTCTCCTTTATATAAAGTTAATTATGAACAATCGTAGTGAATTTCATCATATCATTGTTAAGGAAGGAAGGGAAGTTGGTTTGAAAATTCATATAATTGTTTCCAGTCTGTAGTAGTTACGATACAATTGGATTGTTAACGTTTGTAAAAAGGGGATAGACATATGTCACATCATATTTTATTAGTTGAAGATGATATCTCAATTCAAGAGATGGTGGAAAAGTATTTAATAAAAGAGGGCTTTCAAGTAACAATTGCGTCTGATGGAGAAGAAGGTGTGAACACATATTTAAAAGGTTCATTTGATTTGATTATCCTTGACATTATGATGCCAAAGCTAGATGGCTTAGAGGTTGTACGAATCATTCGTGAAAAAAGTGCAGTTCCGATTTTAATGATGTCGGCAAAAGATACAGATGTTGATAAAGCTGTTGGATTAGGACTTGGAGCAGATGATTACATTTGTAAGCCGTTTTCTATGATTGAATTGGCTGCACGTGTAAAAGCAGGTATTCGGAGGTCTACGAAATACTCGGCTACAGAAACAATAGAAAAAATGATTCAAATTGGTGATTTAACAATTGATCCAATTAATTTTACAGTTGAAAAAAACGGGAAGCCTCTCAAACTTACTTTAAAAGAATTTGAGATTTTAAAGCTATTCGTAAAGAACCAAAATCGTGTATTTACAAAAGCGCAAATATATACGTTAGTTTGGAATGAAGAGTATTACGGTGATGATAACGTTATTAATGTTCATATGAGAAGATTGCGTGAGAAAATCGAAAGTGATCCATCTAATCCAGAATATATTAAAACGTTATGGGGCATCGGCTATAAGTTGGAAGTGATGTAATATGGTCAATTTGTTAATAGGTATTATTTTTATATTGTTATGTGTTATTTATATGCAATATAGAATGAGAAAAAATAGTAGTAAAAATTTACGATACACATATGAAAAGTTAGAAAGTATTGTAAATGACAAAACAGGCGAGACGTTACTCGTTATGACAGATGATCTAGAATTGCAAAAATTATTAGTGGCAATTAATCAATTATTAGTTGCAAAACAGAAAACGAATGCAGATCATGCAAAAGTAGAAATTTCGATGAGAAAAATGCTTTCAAATATTTCGCATGACTTGAAAACACCACTAACAGTTATTCTTGGATATACAGAAATGTTAAATAAGGATAAAACGATAAATAAAGAAGAACAACAAATATTACTTGAAAAAGTGCATACGAAAACACTAGAAGTGATGGAGTTAATTCATAAGTTTTTTGACTTGGCAAAATTAGAATCTGGTGACAAAGCAATTGAAATGACAAAAGTAAATATGAATGAAGTTTGCCGCGAGAAGATTTTATCTTTTTATGATTTAGTGACGACGAAAGGTTTTCAGGTTCATATTGATATACCAGAAAGAAATATATACGCACTTGGAAATGTAGAAGTATTAGGTAGGGTATTGAATAATTTAATATCAAATGCGATTACATATGGAGACGATGGAAAGGCACTTGGTATGACGTTAAGAGATGATGAAACGAGTGTGTATATAGACGTATGGGATAAAGGAAAAGGGATTGATGAATCTCATATTGATAAAGTATTTGAGCGTATGTACACACTTGAAGATTCAAGAAATAGATTGTACCAAGGAAGCGGTCTAGGATTAACGATTACGAAACGGCTTGTGGAAGCGATGGACGGAAAAATTCACCTTTCTAGTAAACCGTATGAAAAAACAATTTTTACAATTGTATTAACAAAGATGCAGTTTTAGCTTGTAGAGCAGTAGATTCTACAAGCTTTTTTTCAGCGTAAGGAATTTGTAAGAAACGGGTAAGAAAAAAGAGATTTCCGTTGTCTATTATAGAAATATAGAGTATTGCGAAAGGGGAAAGTAACATGACATATATATTAAAAACAAACCAGTTAACGAAAGTGTTTAAAGGGAAAGAAGTTATTTCCGGTGTTAACATGCATGTGAAAAAAGGAGAAATTTACGGTTTTTTAGGACCAAACGGTGCTGGTAAAACAACGATTATGAAAATGATTACAAATTTAATAAAACCGACGAGTGGTGATATTGAAATCTTCGGTGAGAAATTAACAGATACATCTTATGAAGTATTAAAAAGAATGGGGACAATTATTGAATACCCAATCTTTTATGATAAATTAACGGCGAAAGAAAACTTAGACCTGCATTGTGAATATATGGGCTACTACGATAAAAATGCAATTGACCATGCTTTACATTTAGTGAAACTACAAGGGATAGATAATAAAAAAGTAAAAGATTTTTCATTAGGAATGAAACAACGACTCGGTATTGCAAGGGCAATCGTGACAAAGCCAGAATTGCTCATTTTAGATGAACCAATTAACGGTTTAGATCCAATTGGTATTAAAGAGTTACGAGAATTATTTAAAATGCTCTGCAAAGAATACGGTATTACATTATTAGTTTCTAGTCATATTTTAGGTGAGATGGAACTAATGGCCGATACAATTGGTGTGATTCAAAATGGAAAACTAATAAAAGAAGTTTCAATGAAGAGTATTAACGGAAAGCAAACAGAGTACATTGAAATCACTGTTCCTGATGTGAAACGTGCAGCTTATATTTTAGAAGATAAACTTGGTATAAAAAACTACAAAATAATGAGTGGAACCATGATTCGTGTGTATGATACGTCAGCGTCTCAGCAGGCCATTTCAAAAGCACTTATTATGAACGATGTGGAAATTGAAAGTATTAATAAGAAACATAGTTCCTTAGAAGAATATTTCTTAAATGTAATGGATGGAGAAGGTATTCATGCTTAATGGACTGTGGCTGAACCTGGTAAGTGGATTTATCGTAATGCTAATAAGTGGAATTTTATATTATAGAAAACCAGAGCGGAAATGGTTGTTAATTCTACTAGTGATAGGAATGTTAAGCTTCGTTACTGCTGGAATTAGAATGTTAGCTGCATAAAGACAGTTATATAAAGAATGGAGGAGTGGTTTGTATGCTTAGATTAATGAAGCTCGAATGGAAGAAACATAAATTATCTAGTTACTTTAAAGGGGTAGCAATTTGTATTATAGCAATTTTCGCTGCAGTAAGCCTTATGGCATTGGGAATGAAAGCCGAGGAAGACATGCTCTTCTCTGACTTCACACAGAATATGGCTTTAGTAAATATTTTTATTAGGATAACATTCATTATTTTTAGTTCGGTCATTTTATCACGTTTAGTAATTGATGAGTATAAGAATAAAACGATACAACTATCATTTATGTATCCGCTTCAAAGGAAAATGCTAATGAGTGCGAAATTAACAATTGTTTTTTGTTTTTGTTTTGTGAGTACCATTATCGCGACTTTCATTATTAGTTTGCTTGTTTATTTTGTGAGTCCAATGATGGGACTGATTGAAACACCAGCTACGATAGGTGAAATAATAGCTATCGTTCCAGGTACTATTATAAGTGCATTTATGATATCTGGTATAAGTTTAATTCCTTTGTTTTTTGGAATGAGAAAGAAATCGACACCGACAACGATTACTTCGGCAGTAATAATTGGTATGCTGATTAGTGGTAACTTTGGACCTGGAAACGGTCAAGTAAGTATGTTTGATTTTATAGCTATCCCAATCGTGCTCTGTTTATTAGGAATTTTCATTAGTTATCTATCGTTTCGTAAAATCGACAAGATCGATGTGGCGTGAAGCAAGCTTAAAACAAAAAACGAACTGGGGTATGAATGGTGAAAAAAATAATAGTAATTGCAATATTATTCATTACAATTGCTAGTGCGGTTTTTGGTTTTAAGGTGTTTCAGGGGAAAGATTTTAAGAAAGAAAAGTCTTTTGAAATCAATAATATAAAAGAAATAGAAGTAGACAATGAAAATTGGAATCTTGAATTTAAAAGTAAAGACGCTAATAAAATAGTAATTTCCGCTCAAGGTGAACAAGTAGATAAAGAGATAGATCCTGTCAAAATAGAAAATGATGAAAATAAAATTATGATTAAACAAAAACAAAAGATGAACAGATTTTTTAATGGTTTCACGTTTAGGAAGAAAAATAGTATATCTATAGCTATTCCGAAGAAAGAAATAGATAAAATTGTAGTAAATAATAAATCGGGTGATGTGAAAATAAGAGATATAGTAGTAAAAAGCATCGTGACAAAAGGAAAATCTGGAGATGGAATGATTACAGGGTTATCGGCAGAGAAGGGTGAATTTACATCCGAAAGCGGAGATTTAATGTTAAAAGATAGTTCATTACAAGAAGTAAATATAACTTCCACTACTGGAGATAATTATGTAAAAAATGTAAAAAATGAAAATATGAACATCAATTCAACATCTGAGGAAGTATTACTGAAAGATATGACAGAAGGAAAATCATTATTTGTAGAAACAGAATCAGGGGATATTGGCGTACGGTATAAAGGTGTCCCTACATCATTGAAGCTTATGGCTAAAAGTAATTCGGCTGACGTAATAGTGGATTTAAAAGGACTTAAGAAAGATAAAAATACAGACAAAATAAAAGTAGGAACGATTGGTGATGCAAAAAATGAAGCGAAGATTTTAAGTGAAACAGGAGTCATTTATATTGATTAAGTCCAAGGAGGAAGGAGGAATATCATGCTACGTCTTATGAAGTTAGAATTGAAGAAATTTAAGTTTGGATGGTATGTGAGGGGAGCAGTTATTGCAAATATTATTATACTGGCATTATTAATCTTTGTTAGTTTCATTGCACAAATAGAAGGAGATCCAGAAATAAGAGATCCGCAGATGATTTTGTTAATGGCTAGTACAGTAGTAAGAGCAACATTTATTATTTTTGGTAGTGTATTAATAGCAAGGTTAATAATTGGCGAATATAAAAATAAAACAATACTACTCATGTTTTCTTATCCCATTAACCGAAAGAAAATGATGGCTAGTAAGTTGGCTATTACAGCGATAGTAACATTTATAACAGTTATTGTATCTAACATTTTAGTAGTAGGAATCTTCTTTGGGATAGATAGTTGTTTTTCAATTCTTCCTAATTCATTCACAGTAGATCAATTGGTGCAAGAAGGAATAAAACTAGTTCCTTTAGCCATTGCAACTGCGGGGATGAGTTTAATCCCATTATATTTCGGAATGCGTAAACGTTCAGTACCAACTACAATTGTTTCATCTCTTATCGTTGTCTCAATTGCAATGAATACCAACCCAGAGTTTCCTACAGCAACTTTACTTCCCCTTCAACTAGCATTGGCGGCAATTGGAGTTGTGATTGCGTATTACGGCATTAAAAATATAGAGAAGGAAGATATAACTGTATGATAAGAATATGTGAAAAAGAGTTGGCGTTACACCAACTCTTTTTTGTATATGTACGCTTCGTTACTACTCTGTAAATTTAGAGTGTGTGCTTAAATACTTTTGCACGTCTGGAGAAATGTTAAAGTTATTAGGACTTTTATATTCGATAGTAAACTCGCCGTCGGTACTTGTTTCAAAGGAGATTGCATAGCTATTCATTTTAGCATCGTAAGAAGTATTTTTGACTTCTGCATCTAGATTAAAATATTTTGTAATATACTCTTTTGAGTCCGTAATTGCTGCTTGTTTTCCCCAAGGGGTACCATAATAGGTGAAATAAAGAGATACACTAATAACTCCAATAAGAGAAGTTAGTAAAATAGTTCCCATAGCTATTTTTTTATTTTTTGTATTCAATTTGGTTACTCCTCTTCGTAATATGTATTCATTTTAACCTATATATTCCATAAAACAACCATTTTAAAAAATAGTTTCACATGAAACAAGTTACAGAAAAAGACAAGATATGTAAACATCTTGTCTTTTTTGTCGTTACATTTTAGGAGCTTCCATTCCAGCCGCAGCCCATTCTTCTTTTGCGGGGCCATATACGCCAGGAACTGTTAAGCCAGCTTGTCGCATTAAAACCGTCATTTGTCCGCGGTGGTGATTTTGATGATTAATGAGTGTCATTAGAAATATAGAATTCGGCATAGGGCGACCAAAGAAGTCATTAATAGTAGCTAAGTCTTTATCAGTCCATTTACTTTGAAGTGTTTCAACAAAAGCCGCGTTTACTTTACGGTATTCATCTGCAATTGTTTTTGCAGAAGTTGGAACAGGATAATCTTTCAATTCTCCTTCAAACTTTAGCCCTGTGCCAGATAGTATAACAGGAATTGCCGTCACGATGTGCCAAGCAACTCTACCTAACGTCCAGTGCCCAGGTGCAATTTCTTGTGATAAAGATGCATCGGTTAATGAATCAAGCATTTTCTGAGTAGACTCTGCTTCGTATGTCCATGATTGTAAAAAGCCTTCAATTGTTTGGTACATTATTGTTATCCCCCTCTACTTATGTTCATAGATTAAGTTCGAGAAGAAATGACAAGTTCCCTTTATGTTTTAATGATGGTATTTAAATTTTTATATATAAATTTTATGATACTATTGAGTGTATATAGAATTATATTAATTTAGGGGGATATTATGAAAAGATTGATTTTAGGAATCATAATTTTATTTTTAATGGTAGGATGTAGCAATGAAACCTATAAAAAAGCAATGGATCAAGGGAAATTGGCGTTAGCGAGTAAAGAGTATGACACGGCAGTAGCATCATTTGAGCTAGCATTAGAAGAGAAAAAGGATGATAAAGAAGCAAAGGTATTAAAAGACCAAACTACTAAGATGATAAGTTCGATAAAAGAGAAATCGAGTGGAAATATAGAACAAGCAATAGGTTTGTTTCAAGAAGTAGAAAAAATGAAAGATGGTTCCGCAATCCTTCAAAGTCAAGCGAAAGAACAAAAAGATTCGCTCATAGAGCATAAAGAGTTAAAAGGTCAATATATAGGTCAATTGGAAAAGGCAGAGAAGTTAAAGAATGATAAAAAGTATGAAGAGGCTAAAGGGATAGTAAATAAAATTTTTAACGATACTGGTCAAAATCAACAATTTATTTCGGAAAATCACCGGGCCCAAGAGCTGAATAAGCAAATCGATGGCTTACTAACTCAACAAGCAGAAGTCAAGAAAAAAGAGGAAGAGTTAAAAAATGAAAAGAAAAAAGAGGCTGATATTGGAAAGTTAAAGGGGTCTTGGATGTCATCAGAAAGTACGGACAGGCCAGTTGGGTTGGAAATAGAATCTATTAATAGTGAGAAAACAGGCGGAGAATTTATGGAACATAATATTTTTGGGAAAGGGACTACTATAGGAGACTTTCGAATATTAAGTGTGGACCAAGGGATTATTTCCATAGAGCTTGTATTTTTAATGGGAGAAAGAAAACAGAAGGTTGATTTGAAACTTGAGGAGAACACATTAACTGTACATCATGAGTTTATGGGAGGGACTAAATCTGTGAAATTAGTGAGATCAGAGTAATTTATCCCGCTATTCACCTGCAGTAAAATTCCCACTTCAAGATTCGGCTGGAGCAAAGAAGTTAGGTGGGAGATCCACTGCTCATAAAAGCCCGATTGGTGTGGGTTAATAATCAGTGGGGATGAAGAAAACTCCACTGATTAAAGTTTCACTTTATTTAGTATATAAAAAGGAGGCTTCTAAAACGAAGCCTCCTTTTTAATTAACTTTCTTCCCACTCTTCCTCATCAACCATAAGAAATAAGGTGCTCCAAGTACAGCAACGACAAGGCCAGAAGGAATTTCTTTCGGATATGCGATTGTACGTCCAAGTAAGTCAGCGACAGAAAGAAGGATTGCTCCAAATAGTGCTGAACAAACGAATAGTCTTTGATGGTTCATACCAACAACAATTCTTGCTAAGTGAGGTGCGACAAGGCCTAAAAAGGCAATTGTACCGACAGCAGCGATAGTTACTGATGCAAGTAGTGTCGCTAGCACAATTAGAGCAAGACGTGTTTTATTTACTGGTTGCCCAAGTCCAGTTGCTAAATCGTCTCCCAGTACGAGAACGTCAAGTTGTTTTATTAAGAAAAAGATAATTAATACAAGAATTAGAGATGGATATAGAATGATATTTTCTAAGTGATTCCACCCTCTTGCATACGTACTGCCAGATAACCATGTTAAAGCAGCGGCAACATTCAAATTGGCTCTAACGATAAAGATTTGAATAATTGCTGAGCCAAGTGCAGAAATACCAATCCCTATTAAAGCAAGAGCTGTGGGGCTAAACCCTGATTTCCATGAGAAGAAGAGGACAATTCCTACTGCAAGTAGTCCACCAATAAATGCACCAATTGGTAGGAAGAAACCAGGAAGTGCAGGAAAGACATACATAACAGTTAAAGCACCGACACCAGCTCCCGATGAAATACCAATAATAGAAGGATCGGCAAGTGGGTTTCGTAATATACCTTGGAAAACAAGCCCACTTATTGCAAGGCATGCACCAGCAATAGCGGCAACGAGCATTCTTGGTAAACGAAGATTCATCATCATATTTTTATCAAATTGTGTTAATTGACCTGATATAACATTAGTAATGCTTTCGATATAAGCGTTACTACCGATTGTAACACCAAGAGCAATCGTCACAATACAAAGTGTGATAGATATAATGATGACCTTTTTATAAGAGTAATAGCGGGAACTAGCTCCAGCTGCATTCGCACCGTTATCATTCATATATTGTTTCGACTTCATCATTCGATAAACTAAGTAAATAAGCCAAGGAGATCCAATCATTGCTGTGACTGCCCCAACAGGAAGTTCTGCACCGGTTGGATCTATTAATCTACCGACAACATCTGCTCCAAGCAATAATACTGCCCCCCATAAGAAAGAAGAGAGAAGAAGAGTAAAGTGTTGACGGTATCCGATAAGGCGCATTAAATGAGGTGCAACTAAGCCGACAAATCCAATTGGTCCAACAACAGTAACAATTACTGCTGTTAAAAAGATTGCAGCAATGAAGGCGATAAGACGTGTTATTGCTGTTTTTTCACCAAGAGAAACAGCAACATCATCACCAAGTAAGAGAATGTTGAGTTTACGAGATATAAATAGTAAAACTAGGAAAGAAATAATGATAAATGGAAAAGCAAATTGAACGCCATCCCAGTTATTTTGAATAAGAGATCCAGCTCCCCATAAAAATAAACCAGCTGTTTCATTTTCATAGAAAAGCTGCATCGTTCCGGTAAAGGCAGAGAGCATTAATGTAACGACCATACCAGCTAATGCCATTCTAAGTGGGGTTCCCTTTTTTCCACCAGAAATACGGTATACAAATAAAGCAGTAATAGCACCGCCGATAAATGTGAACAGAAGCGAATTAATTTGCAAGCCTTTCGGTAAGAAAATTGTAGCCGCTACTAGAAAGAAATATGCGCCAGAGTGAATACCCATTGTACTGGATTCAGCAAGTGGATTTTTCGTTAACGTTTGTAAAATAACCCCTGATGCAGCAAGAGCACCTCCAGCTAAAATGGCAATTACAGCTCTAGGTAATCGAAGCATGATTAAAGTTTGATGTTCTAGCGATTGGTTCGGTGAGATAAGAGCATCAATAATCATACTATAGGAAATGTTTGCTTGACCTTGTCCGATATGAATAAAGAAAAGGAGGAGCAAGAGAGCTGCTCCTCCTCCGAATACAAGACTTGCTCGAAGTGTATGTTGTAAGCTATTCATCGTGTAATCACTTCTTCGCTGTCATTACATCTGCTACTTGTGTTGCTAAAGATGTTGCAGACTCAGGACCACCGAAAATCCAAGTGTCGCCTTTTAATTTATACATTTTGTTTTCTTTTTTGAACTTTAATTCTTCCCAAGCAGGGTTGCCTTTTAGTTGCGTGTCAAAAATGTTATCTTCATCCGCTACAATGTAAATGAAGTTTGAATCTTGTACACTTTGTAATGATTCTACAGTTGTTTGTTTGAAACCATCTGGCTCAGATTTTCCTGCTTCAAAAGTATTTGTTAAACCTAATTTTTTTGTAACTTGTAAAGCTAAAGAATTGTCAGTTAAGATACGGAACGTTGGTACGTTTTTAGCAGTAAATGCTTGTGCCATTGCGATGTTTTTATCTTTTAAGTCTGCTTTCTCAATTTTTGCTTTTGCATCAGCGAATGCTTTATCCATATCAGCTAATACTTTTTTACCTTCTTCTTCTTTTCCAACTGCTTTTGCAATTTGTTTAAATGTTTCTGTCATTTCAGCAAAGTGATCGTTATTGCTTGTTGATGGATCAAACATAACTGTTGGTGCAATTTGCTCTAATTCATTTTTAATTGCTTTACCACGGAATGAAGCTGTGATAATTAAGTCTGGTTTTAAACGGCTAATTTCTTCTAAGTTTGGTTGTTGACGTGTCCCTACATCTACAACATCTTTACTTGGTTTTGTTTTTGTATTTACCCATTTATTATAATTCTTAATGTCTGCCATCCCTACTGGCTGAACACCAAGTGCTAATAAGTCTTCTGAATATACCCACTCAAGTACAACTACTTTTTTCGCTGGTTTATCTAACTTCGTTTCCCCTTCAGCGTGTTTAATTGTTATAGCTTGATTTTTATTGTCCGCTTTTGTTTCTTTTTTCTCCTCTTTTTGCTGTCCGCATCCAACAGCGAATAGAAGAACTACTATGAAAATACTGAGAATTTTCTTCATCTTCTGCCCCCAAATTAAGTGTTTTTTGTAACTGGCACCGTAAGTGAAAATGGTTATCAATTACAACAACCAAATCATACTATGAGGATAATTTAAGTGTCAATATTTTTTTAAAATTTTGACTAAAAACAATAAATTATACGGATTTTTATATGTTATAGTCGCTATTTATGAAGAATAAGCTTCTTTACTAAAAAGATTGGCGAATGTGGAAAGTTTAAATGGGAACTTGGCTGTGTACGAAAGTGTAATGTGTATGGTTAATAATCTGTGGAGATGGGGCGAAAGTACAAGCAAAAAGAGTGAGAATCGCATGTAATAATTACTAGAATGTATGGAATAAATCTGTGTTTATCCCTAATAGGTAAAGTATTTCTTTGTTATTTAGATAGATGTTTTCTAACTCGGTGATTGTACTTAAAAGATTGCATGTAAAGGAAGTGATCAACATGTCTTCATGGAGCAATAACGTAAATGGATATTGTGGGTGTAATAATCAAAATGGTGTACATGTTGATTCATGCTGTTTTAGTTGCGATGGGACAGTTCCTAAGTTTGGTCCAACCGGTCCGACGGGGGCAACAGGTGGCACAGGCCCAACGGGGGCGACAGGAGTAACAGGCGACACAGGTCCAACGGGAGCGACGGGAGCAACGGGAGCAATAGGCCCAACGGGAGCGACGGGAGTAACAGGCGATACAGGGGCAACGGGTCCAACGGGAGCGACAGGAGCAACGGGTCCAACGGGGGCGACAGGAGTAACAGGCGACACAGGTCCAACGGGAGCGACGGGAGTAACAGGCGATACAGGGGCAACGGGTCCAACAGGAGCGACAGGAATAACAGGAGCAACAGGCCCAACGGGAGCGACAGGAATAACAGGAGCAACAGGCCCAACGGGAGCGACAGGAATAACAGGGGCAACGGGTCCAACGGGGGCGACAGGAGTAACGGGAGCAACAGGCCCAACGGGAGCGACAGGAATAACAGGGGCAACGGGTCCAACAGGAGCAACAGGCCCAACAGGAGCAACAGGCCCAACAGGAGCAACGGGTCCAACGGGGGCGACAGGAGTAACGGGAGCGACAGGCGATACAGGTCCAACAGGAGCAACAGGCACAAGTATAACGGCAACATACGCATTTGCAAATAATACGTCGGGTACAGCAATATCGGTACTACTAGGTGGAACAAATGTCCCGCTTCCAAACAATCAGAATATTGGTCCAGGTATTACAGTGTCTGGGGGGAACACAGTATTTACGGCTGCAAATGCAGGGAATTATTATATTTCATATTCAATTAATATAACGGCTTCATTATTAGTTAGTTCACGAATTACAATTAATGGGGCACCGCTTGCTGGGACTATTAATTCTCCTGCATTAGCAACGACATCATTTAGTGCGACAATTATTACGACTCTTGCGGCGGGGAGTGCAATTAGTTTGCAATTATTTGGTTTGTTAGCTGTTGCGACATTATCAACAACTACCCCAGGAGCGGTATTAACAATTATAAGATTAAGTTAATGACAAACTCTCTTACTCTTTTAAGATTAAGAGAGTTTCTACATATAATAAGAAGTTAATGAAGTAAAGCATAGTTATACAAAAGTCAGAATATTATGATTGTAACGCTATGGTGACTATAATATAATGAAAATAACCATCATGAATGAACATTCATTTATTTTTTATGTATTTGAAGGGGGAATGAAGGTGGAAAAATCATGGTTGAAAAGTTATCCAGAGGAAATTCCGAGTACGATTTCTTATGATATTCAGCCGCTTCATAGATATGTAGAACAGATGGCTTCTCGCTACCCAGAAAAGAAAGCGCTTCACTTTTTAGGGAAGGATATTACGTTTTCGGACTTCCATGATAAGGTGAAGCGGTTTGCAAATTATCTTCAAAAACTCGGTGTGGAAAAGGGTGATCGAGTTGCTATTATGTTGCCGAATTGTCCGCAAGCTGTAATTGGTTATTACGGTACATTACTTGCGGGAGGTATCGTAGTACAAACCAATCCACTGTATACAGAAAGGGAATTAGAATATCAGCTTCATGACTCGGGAGCAAAAGTAATTCTTTGTCTCGATTTAGTGTTTCCAAGAGTAACGAATGTTCAATCTGCTACAAAAATTGAGCATATTATCGTAACTCGTATTGCAGACTTTTTACCATTCCCTAAAAATCTATTGTATCCATTTGTGCAGAAAAAACAGTCGAATTTAGTTGTGAAAGTATCAGAGAGTGAAACAATTCATCTTTGGAATTCAGTAGAAAAAGAAGTGAATACGAATGTTGAGGTGCCTTGTGATCCTGAAAATGATCTAGCTCTTTTACAGTACACAGGAGGAACAACCGGATTTCCGAAAGGAGTTATGTTAACGCATAAAAACCTCGTCTCTAACACGTTAATGGGAGTTCAATGGTTATATAATTGCAAAGAAGGAGAAGAAGTCGTTCTTGGGGTTCTTCCATTTTTCCATGTTTATGGTATGACAGCTGTTATGAATTTAAGTATTATGCAAGGATACAAAATGGTCCTTATTCCAAAGTTTGATATGAAAATGGTTTTTGAAGCGATTAAGAAGCATAAAGTGACATTGTTTCCAGGGGCACCAACTATTTATATCGCTCTTTTAAATAGTCCGCTTTTAAAAGAATACGATATTTCTTCTATTCGTGCTTGTATTAGTGGATCAGCACCACTGCCAGTAGAAGTACAGGAAAAGTTCGAAAAAGTTACAGGTGGTAAACTAGTAGAGGGATATGGTTTAACAGAATCCTCTCCGGTTACACATAGTAATTTTTTATGGGAAAAGCGAGTGCCAGGTAGCATCGGAGTTCCGTGGCCAGATACAGAAGCAATCATTATGTCGCTTGAAACTGGTGAGGCATTACCGCCAGGAGAAATAGGTGAAATTGTAGTGAAAGGCCCTCAAATTATGAAAGGATATTGGAATAAGCCAGAGGAAACAGCGGCTGTATTGCAAGATGGCTGGCTCCATACAGGTGATGTTGGCTACATGGATGAAGATGGATTCTTCTATGTAAAAGATCGCAAGAAAGATATGATTGTCGCGAGTGGATTTAATGTGTATCCTCGTGAAGTTGAAGAAGTATTATATGAGCATGAAAAAGTGCAAGAAGTAGTGACAATTGGAGTTCCAGATCCGTACCGAGGAGAGACAGTTAAAGCATTTGTTGTGTTAAAAGAAGGTACGGAATGCTCTGAGGAAGAATTAAATCAGTTTGCACGTAAATATTTAGCGGCTTATAAAGTTCCGAAAGTATATGAGTTTAGAGATGAATTGCCGAAAACGACAGTAGGGAAAATTTTGCGCCGTGTTCTAATAGATGAAGAGAAGAGAAAGAATGAGGATGAGCAAACGGGCTAAGGCCCTTTCTTTTTGAAAAAATAGGATTGACACTTTTCTAAATAGTCAGTATTATAAGAATATGAATGACTATTCATTCAGTCATCTTCTTGAAGGGGACAGTAAAGTGAAGAAAAATAGACCGAAATACAATCAAATTATTGATGCGGCAGTCATTGTGATTGCGGAGAATGGGTACCACCAAGCGCAAGTTTCTAAAATCGCAAAGCAAGCTGGGGTAGCTGATGGTACGATTTATTTATATTTTAAAAATAAAGAAGATATATTAATATCCTTATTCCAAGAGAAGATGGGAGAATTTGTCGAAACAATTCGTCAAAAAACAGCAGGAATTGAAAGCGCTGTATCGAAGTTATTCATGTTGGTAGAAACGCACTTCTTGCTGTTGTCGCAAAATGATCCGCTTGCTATCGTTACGCAATTAGAGCTAAGGCAGTCCAATCAAGACTTGCGCCTTAAAATAAATGAAGTATTAAAAGGCTACTTACAAGTTATGGATGAGATTTTAGAGACTGGTATAAAACAAGGTGAATTTCAAGCAGATTTAAATGTTCGCGTGGCAAGACAAATGATCTTTGGAACAGTAGATGAAGTTGTGACCAATTGGGTAATGAGCGATCATAAGTATGATCTGGTCGCACTTTCAAAAACGGTACACGGGCTACTTATTGCAGCTTGTGGTTATCGTCAATAATGGGAGGGATCATGTTGAAATTCCTATCTGTAAGAGTTGAAGATCATATCGCGGTGGCGACGTTAAATCACGCACCAGCGAATGCGATGTCTTCACAAGTTATGCATGACGTTACTGAATTAATTGATCAAGTGGAAAAGGATGATAACATTCGTGTTGTTGTTATTCACGGTGAAGGACGTTTCTTCTCAGCAGGAGCAGATATTAAAGAATTTACATCTGTTACTGAAGCGAAGCAAGCAACAGAATTAGCACAGCTTGGACAAGTTACGTTTGAGCGTGTTGAAAAATGTTCAAAACCAGTTATTGCGGCAATTCATGGAGCGGCACTGGGCGGCGGCCTTGAGTTTGCTATGTCTTGCCACATGCGCTTTGCAACTGAAAGTGCAAAACTTGGTTTACCTGAATTAACACTTGGATTAATTCCTGGCTTTGCAGGTACACAGCGCTTACCACGTTATGTTGGGAAAGCGAAAGCTTGTGAAATGATGTTAACAAGTACACCAATTACTGGTGCAGAAGCATTAAAGTGGGGACTTGTTAACGGATTGTTCTCTGAAGAATCATTTTTAGATGATACGCTTAAAGTTGCAAAACAAATTGCTGGAAAAAGTCCAGCAACAACTCGTGCTGTACTAGAGTTATTGCAAACGACAAAATCGTCTCATTACTATGAAGGTGTACAACGTGAATCACAAATTTTTGGTGAAGTATTTACGAGTGAAGATGGAAGAGAAGGTGTAGCCGCATTTTTAGAAAAGCGTAAACCTTCATTTAGTGGCAGGTAGTTCAATTATTTTTTTAATATAAATTAACAGAAAATTAAAATTGATAGAATCTTTCTGAAAAACAAGGGGGTAAATGGAATGAACATCTACGTACTCATGAAACGAACATTTGATACAGAAGAAAAAATCGTAATTAAAAACGGTGCAATTTACGATGGCGAAGCGGAATTCATCATCAACCCTTACGATGAATATGCAATTGAAGAAGCAATTCAAGTAAGAGACGCACAAGGTGGAGAAGTTACAGTTGTAACAGTCGGTGGCGAAGATAGTGAGAAAGAACTTCGTACTGCATTAGCAATGGGCTGTGATAAAGCGGTATTAATTAATATTGAAGATGATGTAGAAAATGGTGACCAGTTCACGACAGCAAAAGTACTTGCTGAATATTTAAAAGATAAAGATGCAGATTTAATTTTAGGCGGAAACGTTGCAATTGATGGTGCATCTGGACAAGTAGGGCCACGCGTAGCTGAAGCGTTAAATATTCCATATGTAACGACAATTACAAAACTTGAAATTGACGGTACAAATGTGAAGATTGAGCGTGATGTTGAAGGTGATACAGAAGTGATTGCAACTTCATTACCAGTTTTAGTAACAGCACAGCAAGGTTTAAATGAACCTCGTTACCCATCGCTTCCAGGTATTATGAAAGCGAAGAAAAAGCCACTAGAAGAATTAGAATTAGATGATTTAGATTTAGAAGAAGATGATGTGGAAGCAAAGACAAAAACAATTGAAATCTATTTGCCTCCTAAGAAAGATGCAGGAAAAGTGTTACAAGGCGAGCTGCAAGATCAAGTAAAAGAACTTGTATCGTTGCTCCATACAGAAGCGAAAGTAATCTAATAAAATACGAAATTATATATGCAGGAGGGAAAATCTATGGCTCGTAAAGTATTAGTAATGGGTGAAGTTCGTGATGGATCGCTACGTAACGTTTCGTTTGAAGCGGTAGCAGCAGCAAAAACAATTGCAGAAGGCGGTGAAGTAGTAGGTCTTCTAATTGGAGACAGCGTTGCCTCTTTTGCAAATGAATTGATTCATTACGGTGCAGATCGCGTTGTGACAGTTGAAAATGATAAATTAAAATCATATACATCTGATGGTTATGCACAAGCGTTTTTAGCTGTACATGCTGAAGAAAATCCAGAAGGTATTGTCTTTGGACATACGGCACTTGGTAAAGATTTATCACCAAAATTAGCAGCGAAGCTTGAAGCTGGTTTAGTTTCTGACGTAACTGCTTTAGAGGTTGAAGGTGGAAATGTTATCTTCACTCGTCCAATTTACTCTGGTAAAGCATTCGAGAAGAAGATTGTAACAGACGGCATCTTATTTGCGACAGTGCGTCCAAATAACATTGCAACTCTGGAAAAAGATGAGTCTCGCAGCGGTGACGTATCTTCTATTACAGTTGATGTGAAAGATTTACGTACAATTATTCAAGATGTTGTCCGTAAAACAGCAGAAGGTGTGGATCTTTCTGAAGCGAAAGTTATTATCGCTGGCGGACGCGGTGTGAAGAGTGAAGAAGGATTTAAACCATTAAAAGAGTTAGCTGACGTACTAGGCGGCGCTGTTGGGGCATCTCGTGGTGCTTGTGACGCTGAATACTGTGAGTACTCATTACAAATTGGTCAAACTGGTAAAGTTGTTACGCCAGACTTATACATTGCATGTGGTATTTCTGGTGCGATTCAGCATTTAGCAGGTATGTCTAACTCAAAAATAATCGTTGCGATTAATAAAGATCCAGAAGCAAGTATCTTCAAAGTAGCTGACTACGGTATTGTTGGTGACTTGTTCGAAGTTGTACCTCTTTTAACAGAAGAGTTTAAAAAGTTAAAAGTACATTCATGATTTAAGTACCCTTGAGTTCCAAGTGAAGTACCCCTATATATAGAAAAAGGTGAGAGATCCCCTGTCTCTCATCTTTTTAGTATTTAATCCATATTTTTATATAGTATAAAGGAACATTTTTTTGTTACAATACATAACGATACATATTATTCGCCACGTATATAAGTTAATGATATACTCTTGGTAGAATATACTTGAAGGAGGAAATAAAATGGCAATTGTAAACGCAAATGACCAAAGCTTCGCAGCTGAAACTAGCGAAGGTGTTGTATTATTAGATTTCTGGGCACCTTGGTGTGGACCTTGTAAAATGATCGCTCCTGTATTAGAGGAAATCGATGCAGAACTAGGCGAAAAAGTAAAAGTAGTAAAAGTAGATGTTGATGAGAACCAAGAAACTGCTCGTCAATTCGAAGTAATGAGCATTCCAGCTCTTTTCGTATTAAAAGACGGTAAAGTAGTTGATCAAACGTTAGGTTACAAACCGAAAGAAGCGTTAGTAGAATTAGTTTCTAAACATTTCTAAAATAAAAAAGCTACCAGTTGGTAGCTTTTTTTATTTTCTTTTTTACAGTCTTTCCGTTACAATAAAAGAACGTATGTTGGGTGTTTGAGCATAGTATGTTTTCAAGGGAAAATAAAAATGCTAAGTATGTAGAAATGGAGGGAGACGAGTGCACGAACATTTGAAAGAGAAGTTGGCTATTTTACCAGATCAACCTGGTTGTTATTTGATGAAAGATAAGCAAGGAACGGTTATATATGTTGGAAAGGCAAAAGTGCTTAAAAATCGTGTGCGCTCGTACTTTACTGGTTCACATGATGGGAAAACACTGCGGCTTGTAGGAGAAATTGTTGATTTTGAATATATCGTAACCTCTTCGAATTTAGAAGCACTTATTTTAGAGTTAAATCTAATTAAAAAATATGATCCGAAATATAATATTCAATTAAAAGATGATAAAACATATCCTTTTATTAAAATTACGGCGGAGAAGCAACCGCGCTTACTCATTACTCGAAATGTAAAAAAGGATAAAGGAAAGTATTTTGGTCCTTATCCAAATGCACAATCTGCTCATGAAACGAAAAAACTGCTAGATCGTATGTATCCACTTCGGAAATGTACGAATATGCCAGATAAAGTTTGTTTGTATTATCATATGGGTCAATGCTTAGCGCCGTGTGTGAAAGAAGTGACGGAAGAACAAAATAAAGAAATTGTAGATGAAATTATTAAGTTTTTAAATGGTGGACATAAAGAAGTTCGTTCAGAATTAGAAGTAAAAATGTATGAGGCCTCAGAGAAACTAGAGTTTGAACGTGCAAAAGAGTTGCGTGATCAAATTGCTCATATTGATGCGATTATGGAAAAACAAAAGATGATTATGAGTGACTTAGTGGATCGTGATGTGTTTGGATATGCAGTGGATAAAGGATGGATGTGTGTTCAAGTTTTCTTCGTTCGAAAAGGAAAGCTAATTGAACGTGATGTTTCTATGTTTCCAATTTACGATGAACCAGAAGAGGGCTTTTTAACGTTTATCGGCCAATTTTATGAAAACAGTAGTCATTTTAAGCCGAAGGAAATTGTCGTTCCAGGAAGTATAGACTCGGAATTAGTAGAGCGCTTTTTAGAAGTAGAAGCGACACAGCCGAAACGTGGTAAGAAAAAAGACCTTGTAGAATTAGCAAATAAAAACGCGAAAATTGCTCTTGAAGAGAAGTTTTACTTAATTGAACGTGATGAAGAACGAACGATTAAAGCAGTAGATCATTTAGGGAAGCAGCTTGGGATTGAAACGCCGTATCGTATTGAAGCGTTTGATAACTCAAATATTCAAGGAACAAATCCTGTTTCTGCAATGATTGCTTTTATCGATGGGAAACCGGCGAAGAAAGAGTATCGAAAATATAAAATTAAAACGGTTCAAGGACCAGACGATTATGAGTCTATGAGAGAAGTTGTGAGGCGCCGTTATACAAGGGCCCTTAAAGAAAATTCACCTTTACCTGATTTGATTATTATTGATGGAGGAAAAGGCCATCTAGCGGCTGCAAGTGATATTCTAGAGAATGAGCTCGGATTATATATTCCGATGGCAGGTCTTGTGAAAGATGATAAACATAAAACCTCCCATTTAATTATTGGGGACCCACCGGAACCTGTGATGCTTGAGAGAAATAGCCAAGAATTTTATTTATTGCAGCGTATTCAAGATGAGGTGCATCGATTTGCGATTACATTCCATCGTCAATTACATGGGAAATCTGTCATTCAATCAGCATTGGATGACATTCCAGGAATAGGTGATAAACGGAAAAAGGTATTGTTAAAACATTTTGGTTCATTAAAGAAGATGAAAGAAGCTTCTATAGAGGAATTTGTCGAAGCGGGTATGCCGAAAAATGTCGCGGAGACGATTTATACGTATTTAACAGATAAGAAGACGTTGTAGTTTACAACGTCTTCTGTTTTTTGGTATAATTTCTGAAGATTTAAAATAAATGCATCTGAATGAAAATACAAAAAAGTCAACTAAACTGATATGTCTAGTTGACTGTAGGTAATGCTTACACTTCAATGAGATCTTTTATATCCCATTTTACAAGAAATGTAATAGAGTCAGAACGTTTTTTCTTTTCTTCGTATGACTCTGCAACGACGTTCCGTTGCTTTTGAATTTGTTCAGCGATGAATCCAGCTTCTAGTTGATAAGAAGAATGTCGTTTTTGTTTTTGACGTTCTGCAATGAGTGTGCCTTTAAGTTGGAACTGCATTTCACGACGCTTATGTTCAATAATGCTTAAAGTGCCCCAGCCAGCTTTTTCAAAGAACTGAATGACTTCTTCAATTGTTTCTAGCGGATATTTTCTTGCAAGGTTTCTACCAGACCAGTATAAAATACCATCTAAATCGTTGCCGATTAAATCAGGTAGTAATTCTTCACGTAGCAATTCATAAGCGAAGGCGTTCAATGAAACATCTTCTAAAGATGTTATATCGATTGTATTTTTACTCACAATATTCCCCTCTTTCTATAGGGATTATTATATAACATTTTTCATTTATAAAAACAGATTTTTCTTTAGGGAAATCTGAATATCTAAGAAGAAAAAAAGAATTGCCAAATTATATGCAAATTATGTATACGTTTTCTTGACGCTTCGACAAAAATAGGGGTAAAATGAACTTGTTATCAAATTATGCTGAAATATTTCGAATAATTTTTTCAGTTTTTCTTATGCCAATAGTGAAAAAACATTATTGTTATAAATTAATCTGAAAACAGCAGTCAAACATTCAAGGGGGTAATGGGGACATGAAAGGCCGCGAGTATACGTTTCGTAAGTGGCACTCATTAATGGGGGTCATCCCGGTTGGTGTCTTTTTGACGCAACATCTAATTGTAAACAACTTTGCAACAAGAGGAGCAGAGGCTTTTAACAAGGCTGCAGGCTTTATGGAGCTCCTTCCATTCCGGTATGCGCTAGAAATTTTCATCATCTTTTTACCGATACTGTACCATGCTATATATGGCTTATATATTGCATTTACAGCTAAGAACAATGCGGTTTCTTACGGTTATTTCCGTAACTGGATGTTCGTTTTCCAAAGAATTTCAGGTATCGTTACGCTGATTTTCATTTCTTGGCACGTCTGGGAAACTCGTATTCAAGCAATGTTAGGTAAAGAGGTAAACTATGATATGATGGCAGATATTTTAAACAATCCAGCTATGTTTGCATTCTACTTAGTTGGTGTTGTTTCAACAATTTTCCACTTTGCAAATGGACTATGGACATTCTGCATCAGCTGGGGAATTACAGTATCTCCACGTTCACAAAGAATCTCTACTTATGTAACATTAGCTATTTTCTTAGGTCTATCTTATGTAGGTGTGAGTGCATTATTAGCGTTCATCGATCCACAGCTAGCAAATCAGTAAGGAGTGGGAGAGCATGAAAGGGAAACTTATAGTAGTCGGCGGTGGCTTGGCTGGCTTAATGGCAACGATTAAAGCGGCAGAAGCAGGAGTAAATGTTGAACTGTTTTCTTTAGTACCAGTAAAACGTTCACATTCTGTATGTGCTCAGGGCGGAATTAACGGTGCCGTAAATACGAAAGGTGAAGGGGATTCTCCATGGATCCACTTTGACGATACAATTTATGGTGGGGACTTCTTAGCGAACCAACCACCAGTTAAAGCAATGTGTGAAGCAGCACCTGGTATCATTCATTTAATGGACCGTATGGGTGTTATGTTCAACCGTACGGAAGAAGGACTTCTTGATTTCCGTCGATTTGGTGGAACGCAACATCACCGTACAGCATTTGCTGGTGCAACAACTGGACAGCAATTACTTTACGCATTAGATGAGCAAGTACGTCGTCACGAAGTAGCAGGACTTGTAACGAAATATGAAGGCTGGGATTTCTTACGAGCTGTTGTTGATGATGAAGGTGTGTGCCGAGGAATCGTTGCACAAGACTTACAAACTATGGAGATTAAAAGTTTCGGAGCTGATGCCGTGATTATGGCAACAGGGGGCCCTGGTATCATTTTCGGAAAATCAACAAACTCCATTATTAATACAGGTACAGCAGCTTCTGCTGTATATCAACAAGGTGCATATTATGCAAATGGTGAGTTCATTCAAATTCACCCAACGGCAATTCCTGGAGACGATAAATTACGTCTTATGAGTGAATCTGCACGTGGTGAAGGTGGACGTGTTTGGACATATAAAGATGGTAAACCATGGTACTTCTTAGAAGAAAAATATCCGGCTTACGGAAACCTTGTACCTCGTGATATCGCAACGCGTGAAATCTTTGATGTTTGCGTAGAGCAAAAACTAGGTATTAACGGTGAAAACATGGTGTACTTAGATCTTTCTCATAAAGATCCGAAAGAACTAGATATTAAACTTGGTGGAATTATTGAAATCTATGAGAAATTTACAGGGGATGATCCTCGTAAACTACCAATGAAAATCTTCCCAGCTGTTCACTATTCAATGGGTGGACTATGGGTTGACTATAAGCAAATGACTAGTATTCCAGGTTTATTTGCAGCAGGTGAGTGTGATTATTCTATGCACGGTGGTAACCGCCTTGGTGCAAACTCACTATTATCAGCAATTTACGGTGGTATGGTAGCAGGACCAAACGCAATTGAATATATGAAAGGTCTTTCTAAATCATCAGATGCTGTTTCATCTACTGTATATGAGCAAAATGAATTAATCGAAACAGAGAAATTTAACAATATTTTAACGATGGATGGTAATGAAAATGCATATGTTCTTCATAAAGAGCTTGGAGAATGGATGACAGATAACGTTACAGTAGTTCGTGAAAATAAAAAGTTATTAGAAACAGATGCGAAAATTGAAGAGTTAATGGATCGTTACAAACGTATTAACATTAACGATACAGCGAGATGGAGTAACCAAGGTGCTTCATTTACACGTCAACTTGCAAATATGTTTGAGTTAGCACGTGTTATTACAATTGGCGCATATAACCGTAATGAGAGCCGCGGGGCGCATTACAAACCTGAATTCCCAAATCGTGATGATGCAAACTTCTTAAAAACTACTATGGCAAAATTTGAAGGAGAAGGAAATGCACCAGCATTCCATTACGAAGACGTTGATGTTTCATTAATTAAACCACGTAAACGTGATTATTCTTCAAAACATGATGTAGCTGCTAAGGGTGAAGAGAAGGGGGATAAACAACATGTCTGAGAAAACAATCCGCCTCATCATTACGAGACAAGATGGACCAGATGCACAAGAGTTTGACCAAGAGTTTGAAATTCCATATCGTCCTAATATGAATATTATTTCGGCGCTTATGGAAATTCGTCGTAATCCTGTTGATTCAAAAGGAAACCAAACAACTCCGATCGCATGGGATATGAACTGCTTAGAGGAAGTATGCGGTGCATGTTCGATGGTTATTAACGGAAAGCCACGTCAATCATGTACGGCTCTTATTGACCAATTAGAACAGCCAATTCGCTTAAAGCCGATGAAGACATTCCCAGTTGTACGTGATTTACAAGTTGATCGCAGTCGCATGTTTAATGCTCTAAAACGCGTTAAAGCTTGGATTCCAATTGATGGTACGTATGACTTAGGTCCAGGACCAAGAATGCCTGAGAAAAAGCGTCAATGGGCTTATGAGCTTTCAAAATGTATGACATGTGGTGTTTGCTTAGAATCATGTCCAAACGTAAACAGTAAGTCTGACTTTATTGGACCAGCGCCGTTATCACAAGCTCGTTTATTCAACTCACATCCAACGGGTGAAATGCATAAAGCAGATCGCTTACGTGCAATTATGGGAGATGGAGGACTAGCAAACTGTGGTAACTCTCAAAACTGTGTGCAATCATGTCCGAAGGGTATTCCTTTAACAACTTCAATTGCGGCATTAAACCGTGATACAACAATTCAATCGTTCAAAGATTTCTTTGGTAGCGATAATAACTATTAATAAATATTGCCTCTTCATCTTGAAGGGGCAATATTTATAACTTCATTTTTCAGTTTATTCTGTTTTTTTTGGCAGGAAGGGGAGATAGCGTTGAAGAGAATTTCTTATATTGAAGACTTCGAGAAATGGGAAAGTGGTTTTTCATTTTACAATCCTGTAAAGGTTCGTTTTGGTGAAGTAGATATGTTTGGACATGTAAATAATGTCGTTGCTTTTACTTATTTTGAAGAAGCTCGTATCGCGTTGTTTAAAGAACTTGGATTTATGCAAGAGTGGACACATGCATCATCAGAAACGATGATCGTTGTTGCGGATTTACAATGTAATTTTATTAAGCAAATATATTTTGATGAACAGTTGAAGGTGTATGTAAAGGCAGGATCGGTTGGGAACTCTTCTTTAGATCTACATTATATGGTGAAGAATGCAGAAGGAGAGGTTTGTTTAGTAGGTCGTGGAATGATGGTTCAAGCGTCGAAAAAAACAGGAAGAGGCGAACCATGGCCTGAAGAATGGAAGAAGAAATTACTACAATGATAGAGTGAAAGAAAAATAAGAGAGCAATTTGCTCTCTTATTTTTTGTCTTCCATCGCTTCTTCTAATGTTAAGTGATGTTTATATAGGTATGTAGCGTATGGATTACCAACGTAGCGTAAGTGCCATGGTTCATATGCATATTCTGTTGTATCTGTTTTATCTTCTAAGTAACGAATGACAAAGCCGAATTCATGAGCGTGTTCCGCGACCCATTTTCCTTCTGCTGTCTTCCCGAAAATAGGCTCTAATTGAAATTTAGCTGTTTTTGAACTAATATCCATTGCTAAACCCGTTTGGTGTTCACTCGTACCAGGAATTGCGCTTACTGAATTAGCCTCAGCTTTTCCTTGACGCCTAACGTATGTATCATGCAACGATTTTTGGCGTTTGTATGAACGATAACCAGATACAGCTGTAAGATCAAGCCCTTCTTTTTTCGCAGCTTTGAACATGTTTTCAAGTGCCTCTGCAGCATCTTTGCGTAGCAATGTTTTTTCTTTATCTTTTGGACTAGCAAATGGTACGTTTGGTCTCGTTAAGTCTTCAGGAATGTATCCATCTGGTAGTTTTCGATGTTTATTAATTAAGACAAGATTAGATTTTGGATTTGTTACAACTGAAAAGTTATTGTCTATTTTCTTTGCATTATGATCAGCTTTTGGAAAAGCAGGAATCTCTTCTTTTGGGTGGTTAGTATGTTTTTGACTTTCGACAGCTTTCGCTTCATTATGTAGTGGTGATTTAGAACCAAAGTAAGTGAAAGATGTGATACCGATTACAATAGTAGTGGCAGAAATAATTATTATCTTTTTCATAATGCCTTGTAATCACAGTCCCTTCTTAATAAAATGTGTATCGTTTTTTTATTATAAGTCTAGTTTGTTGGAAAAGGAATATAAGAGTCATAACGTAATAGAAATGCAAAGAAAATGTCAGAAAATGTGTGAATTTGTAGTATTTTTTTATATAATTCATTTCTTATCTTTCATGAATTGCATTTTTTATGTAATATATATACATAAGAAGATGTAGCGATTATCGAGAATAAAGAACTTCTTGTATAGACTAGGAGTGAATGGGAATGGATTTTGCAACAATTATTGGACTTGTTTTAGGATTTTTAGCAGTGGTAGTAGGGATGGTCGTCAAGGGCGCTGACGTAACAGCCTTATTAAATCCTGCCGCAGCATTAATTATTTTTATCGGTACATTTGCTGCAGTATGTATTGCATTTCCGATGAATCAACTAAAAAGGGTTCCAAAACTATTTAAAGTTCTTTTTGGTTCAAATAAAAAGGATTTAAGTTATGAACAGTTGCTAGAATTATTTGTTCATTGGACATCTGAAAGTAGAAAATACGGTATTTTGTCTTTAGAGCAACAATTAGACAAAATTCAAGATGAATTTCTTTTGCGCGGTATGAAATTTGTGATTGATGGCGTATCCGCAGAAGATTTAGAGCAGATTTTGGAATCTGAATTAGAGGCAATTGAAGAAAGACATGCAAAGGGAGCTGCTATTTTTTCACAAGCTGGTACGTATGCACCGACATTAGGAGTTTTAGGTGCTGTTATCGGTCTTGTAGCTGCGCTTGGTAACTTAACTGATATTGAAAAGTTAGGTCATGCTATTTCGGGTGCGTTTATTGCAACGATTTTTGGTATTTTTTCAGGTTATGTATTATGGCATCCATTTGCAAATAAGTTAAAGCAAAAATCTTCAGCTGAAATTGAGAAAAAACGTTTAATCATTGATTGTTTATTAATGCTACAAGAAGGTACATATCCGTTTATTATGAAGAACCGCATTTTAGGTGCACTTTCTGCAACTGAGCGTAAAAAGCTAGAAAAAGGAGCAGAAAAAAATGCGGAGTAAGAAAAATAGAAGAGGCAAAAAGAAAAAACATGATGAGCATATCGATGAAACGTGGTTAATTCCATATTCTGATATGTTAACGTTGTTATTTGCATTGTTTATCGTTTTATTCGCAATGAGTAGTATAGATGCTGCGAAGTTTAAACAGATGGCAGTTGCTTTTCGAAGTGAATTAGCTGGGGGAACAGGTAACAAAGAATTTTTAAGTGATCAAAAGCCAAATGAGGAAAAAGAATTATCAGCAAGTAGCCTTGAGGCAGAACAAGCAAAAAAACAAGAAGAAGCTAGAGCTAAAGAAAAAAAAGAGATGGATGAATTGAAAGCATTACAAAAAAAGATTGATCAATATATTAATGAAAAACAATTATCCTCTTCTTTTCAAACTAAATTAACTGAAAAGGGATTAATGGTGACAATATTAGAAAATATACTGTTTGATTCGGGGAAAGCAGATGTGAAATTAGAATCTTTAGGGATTGCGAAAGAGATGTCTAGCTTACTTGTTTCAGCGTCACCTCGTGAAATTACAGTATCGGGTCATACGGATAATGTCCCTATTGCCAATGCGCAGTTTGCGTCGAATTGGGAATTAAGTACGCAGCGGGCAGTTAATTTTATGCAAGTATTACTGCAAAATAAAGAATTACAACCAGAAAAATTTAGTGCGATTGGATACGGAGAATACCGTTCAATTGCTCCAAACGATACACAAGAAGGAAAGGCAAAGAATAGACGTGTGGAAGTGTTTATCTTGCCTTTAACAGAGAAAGTAAAATAAAGAGGATGGCGAATGCCATCCTCTTTTATTTTACTTCAAATGATTTTAAGTTGTCGCGACGGATTTTATCTTTTTCTGCATCTGATTTTTTGAAATCATAATCATATAAAGCGCCTTCCCAATCGCCATACATTGGATTCGGGAAAATAATGAATTTCTCACCAAATTGTGCTTTTGAATCTTCTACTGTTTGGTTACGATCTTTTACAGATTTTCCATCAAAACCTGTGAAATCAGATAAGTTATCACCGAAGAATAAGACAATATCATGGGTTTGAGAAACGAGTTCACGGCGTTTTTCTTTTCCTTTTTCTTTCGGATCTTGTAGTAATATATGTTCTTTCGTTGCTTGAGGAGCACCTACACGCTCAAGATTTTTAATTGTTGCATCTAGTTGGTTCGTTTTACGATTTGAGATGTAGTAAATATCTACACCTTTAGACTCTGTATATTTTAAGAAATCAATTGCGCCTGGAAGGGCTTCAGCCTCAGCTTTATTAATCCAATCATCCCATTTGTAAGGATAGCCTTTGCCTGTTTTTACGCTCATTGCTTGATGAGGACTGTTATCTAAAACAGTTTCGTCTAAATCAAGTACGATAGCAGGTTTTTTCTCTGTCCCTTTTGCAAGAACTGCATCAAGCTTTAATTGACCGATATTGTACCCTTGGTAGTAAAGTGCTTTCGTTTCGCCAGCTGTTTGATACCATAAATCAGCCATTAATTGCTGTTCTGTTAATTTTACTTTCTCTTCTTTCGCCACTGTTTTCTCTGGTGTTCCTGAACATGCTACAAGTGATGTAGATAGAACCGCTACAGATAATAGAGTGGTAATGCCCCTCTTCATCTTCATATGTATCCTCCTTGATGTTAGAAAATCATTTTATATTATATATTAAAATATAATATTTTTATATGAACATTTGCATATTGTCTTTTGTATATATAGTAGTATGTCCTATATTAGAAAGATGAGCAAAATAATAATAGTTATTTTGACAAGTTTTATTGTCGTAATGACAATTATAATTGACAAAAAGGGTTTTGTTATTTACAATTTTAACTAAATAGAACAAATGATGGATTAATGACGGTGTTTACATATAAGAGGATGAAGTGTAGTGCTATATTTTTTCTTGAATAAACATAGTCTTTGAAAGAGAGTACGAATGATACTAAAGGGGAGGCTTTATACTTTGAGTTTACAAATTCAAAACTTAACGAAACAATTTGGGGAATCAAAAGCAGTTAACGGTTTGCAAATTTCGTTACCAAAAGGTGAAGTACTAGGATTACTTGGACGAAATGGTGCAGGGAAAACAACAACAATCAAAATGCTTCTCGGATTATTAACGCCTAATGAAGGTACGATTACGTGGGATGGAAAAGCATTTGGGGATAGTGGCGTAACAATTGGGTATTTACCAGAAGAAAGAGGTTTATATACAAAAAGTAGAGTAATAGATCAGTTGCGATATTTTGGTAGATTAGAAGGAATGTCGAAGAAAGAAGTAGATCAAGCTATTGATCATTGGTTAGAGCGTTTAGCGATACCAGAATATAAATTTAAAACGGCTGGAGAGCTTTCAAAAGGGAATCAGCAAAAAATCCAATTAATTGCTGCTCTTCTTCATAATCCGGAACTTCTCATTTTAGATGAACCATTCAGCGGCCTTGATCCAGTTAACGCCGGGATGTTAGCTAGTATTATTGAAGAACAAGTACAGAGCGGAAAGACGATTATTTTATCAAGTCATCGTATGGAACAAGTAGAGGCTTTTTGCCAACATGTATGTATTTTGAAAAAAGGTGAAGCAGTCGTAAAAGGACAGCTAAGTGATATTAAGAAAGAATACGGTTTCCGTAATTTAACGATTGAAGATACAGTAGAGAATGAAAAGGGATTAGAGGCTATACATGTATCGTATGAAAAACAACAAGGCCTTCTTTATGTGAAAGTACAAGACGATGCGGAAGCTCTCAAGATTTTGCAACAGTTGCAAGAGCAAGGTGTTAGCTTACGACAATTCAAAATGTTAGAGCCGACGTTAAATGAAATCTTTGTAGAGAGGGCGAAATAACGATGCGTAAATTTTCTCACGTATTTTCATTTTATTTTAGGGAAGCATTTTTATCTAAAAAATCATTAATTACGAGTGCCATTTTATTTTTAGTTGTGTTTGGGATTTTTGCATTTAATCATTTTACTTCAGGCGATGATAAAAATAAGGATAAAGATAAAATTGCAGTTGTAGTAGAGAGTTCCACATATAAAGTACAAAAAGATGAGCTAAATAAGCTATTGCCATCAGCAAAAATAACACTTGGTTCAAAGGATGATTTTGATAAACTGCATAAGCAAGTAGAAGAAGGCGATTTAGATGGTCTATTCCATGTGACGGAAAAGGGTGGGGCTCCATCGATTACATATATGTATAATGGATTTCCAAGCCAAGCAACTTCTGCAATTATGGCAGGATATTTAAAGCAACAATATACGATGGTGACAATTGCCAAAAATAATGTTTCACCAGAAATTGCACAGCAATTACAAACAGAAATTCAAGTAAAGCAAGAAGCGATAAAAGATCGTACATCTTCTTTCGGAATTGCCTATTTCTTTACATTTGCTTTATATATGTTTATTGTAGCGTTCGGAAATACAATCGCAATGAATATTGCATCTGAGAAGGCGTCACGTGTAATGGAAGTAATGCTTCCGAAAGTGAAACCTCTTACGATGATGTATGCGAAAATTTTAGCGGTTGTTTCAACGGCTTTATTGCAACTTGTCATATTGGCGTGTGGTTATCTTATTCCATATTTGTTAGGTTGGGTCGATTTAGAAAGTGCCTCACTATTGGGTATTCCAATTGACTTTACGAAATTAGATGCAAAGGTTGTAAGCATGTTTCTTGTTTATTTCATTACGGGATATTTACTTTATGCAATGATGTATGCTGCTGCTGGAGCTGTCGTGTCTAAGACGGAGGATTTACAAGCTGTATCTTTCCCGATAATGATTTTAATTATGGCTGCATTCTTCATTAGTATTAAATCATTAAGTGATCCGAATAGTACTATCGTTGTTGTAAGTTCTTACGTTCCATTTTTTACACCGATGGTTACCTTCTCACGTATTGTAGCTGGTGAAGCAGGTATGCTAGAAATTACGATAACATTAGCAGTCTTATTGGCGACAATTGCGATATTAAATGCTGTTACAAGCCGCATTTACGTAAATGGCGTAATGAATTACTCAGATAAAGTGAAATTTAAAGATTTAGCGAAATTTATAAAGCGTCAATAATGAGAGAAAAGCATGATTTCCTATTGAAATCATGCTTTTTCTTTATGTATAAATTAAAAATAGTATATAATAATAAGAGTCGTCTTTTAATAGAATGAATAAAAAGGAGGGTGTGCAGATGGGGATTAGTAGTCGTTTTACAGTAGGTGTTCATATGCTGACATTACTTGCGATAGATCGAAACTCTCGCTGTACCTCTGAATGGATTGCCGGTAGTGTGAATACAAATCCAGTTGTGATTCGTCGCATTACAGGAATGTTGAAGAGAGCAGGACTTGTTGATGTACAAGCTGGTAAAGGTGGTACGACACTTGCTCGAGATTTAGAAGAAATTACATTACTTGATGTATATAAAGCAGTGGAAGTTGTAGAAGAAGGACAGCTATTTTCCTTCCATGAAAATCCCAACATTGAATGTCCAGTAGGAGCTAATATTCAATCAGTATTAGAAATTATTTTAATGCAAGCGCAAGAAGCGATGGAAAACGTGCTTGCAAATGTAACGGTAGATCAATTAGTTACAAATTTAAAGTCTAAAATGAAAGAATAAAAAAGCGAGCTTCCTCATAATGAGGGCTCGCTTTTTTTATTCAGAAATATTGAAAATTCTATTTTTCAGTATTTAAAATGAATTTACCTACGATAGCTGCGAAGATACCACCAAGAATTGGTGCTACGATGAATACCCATAGTTGAGAAAGTGCTTCTCCACCAACAAATAAAGCTGGTGCGATACTACGAGCTGGGTTAACAGATGTTCCAGTTAACGGAATTCCTAATAAGTGGATTAAAACTAATGTGAAACCAATTACTAGTCCAGCTAAAGAAGAACTTCCTTTTTTACCTGTTACAGCGACGATAACTAAAATAAATACGAAAGTTAAAATGAACTCAACTAAAAATGCTCCAGATAAACCAAGAGTTCCGAAACCATTTTGTCCTAAATTATCTAAAGGTGTTTTAGCAGATTTTAAAATTGTTACTAACGTTGCAGTTCCTAATAAACCACCTAAAATTTGAGCTAATACATAATAACAAAGTTCCATAGCGTTCATGCGTTTGTTGATGAACATAGCTACTGATACTGCTGGGTTAATGTGACATCCAGAAATTGTTCCGATGCTATATGCCATAGCTACAATAGATAAGCCGAAAGCCATAGCGATTCCTAATGTTCCAATTCCTTCGATTCCGCCGCCAGTGACAGCTACTCCAGTTCCGAATAATACAAGTACAAAGGTACCAATAAATTCAGCGATTGCTTTTTTTAACATAATTTACCTCCTATTAATGCGCATGAAACGTATTATAACATACGTTTTAGTATAAACAGCCAATGAAATACTATTCTGATAAGGCAAAATAGGGGGACAATAAAAAAGAGTATGGTTCATCTCTATAGAACCATACTCTTTTTTTATGCTGGTTTTTTCTGTTTAACGGCTGGAATAGATCGGTTTAAAATACTATTTGCAACCATTCCTAACATAATAATAATCATTCCAAGTAGGGAAAGCCCGCCAGGAAACGAACCATTCAAGAAAACAATTTCTCCAAGTACGGTAAAGACCATCGTTCCAGCTTGTGTTGCTTCAACAGCTCCAAGTAAAGCCAGGTTATCTTTTGCTAAGTCAGTAGCAAAGAAAAATGTCATCGTTGCAATAACGCCGGAACATAATGCTAACAAAAATCCTTGAAGCATTTGGCTAGATGTTGGAATACCCGTAGTAGAAAATCCGTATACACCAAGCAAAATTGTTATAGGAAGACTTCCAATTGCCATTCCTAATACACGTTGGAACGTATCAAGGCGTCCGCCAACAAGCTCCATCATTTTTCGGTTACCGAACGGATATAAGAAAGCGGCTAATACGACAGGTAAAAAACCTGAAATGAACTGAGTCATTGTAATATGGCCTGCGGCAGTTGCTTGCATACAAATTACACCAAGTAAAATAAATAAAGCAACATATAAGCTACGAAGTGGAATTTTTCCACGTACAAGTTTCGTACCTGATTTTGTTTCTATTTTCACAAAAAATAGTGGTGATAGTAGTAAACCAGCTAAAATCGTAACTTGCCAAGTTCCAGCAACGAGCCAAGCTGGAGAAAAGACAGCTGCGAAACTTAATAAAGAATAAAAACCAATACCGGCAACAGAACCCCATCCGATCCACGCCAATGGATGTTTTTTTAACTCTTCCCATAATCCCCTAAAGTTTTTGCGAAATAAAACGATAAGGAATAAAATAGGGAGAGCAAATAAAAAACGGAAGGAAGCTGTCCAAGCCCAGCTCGTTCCAGATACATTCATTGCTCTATTAATAATAAAGGTTGCAGAAAAAAAGGCCGATGATAAAAGACCTAATAAAATTGCGCGCATGAAGTATAGCACTCCTTTCAAAATAAATAATTATGTATAGTATGATATACTTTAATTGAATAAAAGTAAACTATTTTATACTTCGAGGTGGTTTTATATATGAAAGAAAATGAAGATATGCAAACGAAAGAAGTCATTCAACAAGTTGGACAGTTATTGAGACAAATTCGAAATGAACAGAAATTAAGTTTAGAAGAATTAGCTCATAAAACAGGAGTTAGTAAATTAACATTAGGAAAGATCGAAAGAGGGGAAACAAATCCGACGCTAGCTGTCATTTGGAAAATAACGAAAGGGTTATCAATTCCTTTATCTAGATTAATGGTTTTTGGAGAACCAGTAGCCGTTGCGCGCTGTGGAGAAGGATTTGCAGTAGATGTAGGACAAGCATGGCATTTAGAAACGATGTTCCGTTATACGAAAGAAACAGGGATGGAAATGCACCGTGCTTGTTTACGATCAAATAGTATATATGAACCAGAAGCTCATCATGAAGGTGCGATTGAGCTTGTAACGGTAATGAAAGGGAAAGTGTCTATTCAAGTGGAGAATGATGTATATGAATTAAATGAGTTTGATTCCATTCAATTTGAAGCGAATAAGAAGCATATTTATAAAAATGAAGAAGAAGAAGTGGCGGTATTACATTTAACGATGAAATATTCTTCATGAAAAAATCCCCTATAGAAAAATCTATAGGGGATTTTGTATACACTATGCTCAAATATATGAAAGAATGTTATTAGTAAGAGCGTGGCATAAGTAATAAAAAAATAAAATAAACTAAAAACCCCGTCCCAAAACATAAAACTGCAATGACCCAAAGTATGCGAATGAGAGTAGAGCTAATATCAAAATATTCTCCTAAACCACCGCATATACCAAATAGCATTTTATCAGTTTCGGATTTACATAATCTTTTTGACATCTTCCAATACACTCCTTTTTATAGCAAACTCTATACTTCTATTCTATATGGAAATCTATGAGGAGACTATGAGGTTGTATGACATTTTTTTAGGGAACAGTCATATTAATTGTCTTAATTTTCAGTTTATATTAAAGTTATAGTAAGAGGTAACTTTTAATAAAGGGTGGGGAAATAGAGATGACGGTATATTGGTTGACTAATGTAACGCTTGAATCGGGGTATACATATGAAGAGGGGAGAATTTCAAAAACAGAAACAGAGTTATGTAGTTTACTTATTGAAGAGGGACGAATTAAAAAAATTATAGCAGGGACTGTTCAAGAGGAAGGGGTACTCATTCTTGATGCTAATCGTTTATTAATTTTGCCCGCTTTCGAAGAGATGCATATTCACATTGATAAGACATATTATAGTGGTCCTTGGAAAGCTTGTATGCCAGCAGAAAGTATTTTTACACGTTTTAATGAAGAAGAAAAAATTTTACCAAAGCAATTAGCGACTGCCCAAAATAGAGCGGAAAATATGCTAGAGTTACTACTGCAAAATGGTGCAACGAATATTAGAACGCATTGTAATGTTGATCCAATTATTGGGCTTGGTAATTTGGAGGCGACGTTAGCGGCATTAGAAACATATAAAAATCGAGTGTCTAGTAGAATTGTTGCGTTTCCGCAACATGGATTATTGCGCAGTAATTCTGTGCAACTCGTGAAAGATGCGATGCGTATGGGTGCTCATCTAGTCGGAGGCGTAGATCCAGCTACAGTGGATAATGACATTGAAAAATCATTACATACAATTATGGATATCGCAGTAGAATTTAATGCGGATGTTGATATTCATTTGCATGATGCGAATAATCTTGGAACATTTACGATGAAGAGATTGGCAAGTTTAACAGAAGAAGCAGGATGGCAAGGTCGTGTAACAATTAGTCATGCACTTGGACTTGGTGGTGTTACTGATAAAGAGGCTGAAGAAGTGGCAGAAAGACTCGCAAATGTAAATATTGATATTACTTCAACGGTACCAATTGGTAAACAAGTAATCCCAATTCCGTTATTAGATAAAAAAGGTGTTAAGGTTTCATTAGGAAATGATAGTATTACAGATCATTGGTCACCGTTTGGAACAGGTGATATGCTTCAAAAGGCGAATCGATTAGCAGAGCGTTTTGGGTGGAGTGACGAAAGGTCTTTAGGAAAAGCACTTCGCTTTATTACAGGAGGAAAAGAAACGTTAAATAATGAAGGGAAGCGAGTATGGCCGAATGTAGGGGATGAAGCGAGTTTTGTTTTGACAAATGCGACATGCGCTGCTGAAGCAGTAGCGCGTCAAACAGAAAAACGTTTAGTCGTGTATAAAGGAAATATTGTTGTTGGAAGTTTAAATGAGGTGGAATTAAATAATCTTGTGTAGAAGAATCGTTTAAATATTTTGAGGGGGGTTCTAATGGTAAGTCTAGAACTCTTCTTTTTTATTCTTACAGTATATTTTTTATAGGAAAGCTAGAAGGGATGAAAATTTTGGACAATCAACATAACCAAAATCATATTATGGGAACTTTGCAATGGTTTATATTTTTATTAGCAAATTCAATCGCACTACCAATTGTCGTTGGCGGATTATTTCATCTTACGACGGAAGAAATATTTTATTTAATGCAGCGTACGTTTTTTGTAGTTGGTATATCTTCTTTTTTACAAGGCTGGCTTGGGCATAGACTGCCAATTGCGGATGGGCCGGCTGGATCTTGGGTTGGTGTATTTACCGTGCTTGCTTATGCAACGGCCGGACAGGATCAATTACATAGTACACTGCAAATTTTAGAATTAGGAATGATAATCTCCGGTGTTATTTTAATAGGATTAGGAGTAACTGGTTTTATAGGACGTATTTTATTTTTATTTACGCCGCTTGTGACAGGGACGTTTTTACTTTTATTATGTTTACAATTAAGTGGTGTATTTTTAAAAGGAATGTTAGGGATTACAGCTACTATTTCTCAAATTGACGGATTTACAGCAATGATCGCGTTTAGTATATTTTTGTTCGTTATTATACTATCTAATTTCGGAAAAGGCTTTGTCAAAAGTTATGCAGTTTTAATAGGATTAATTAGTGGGTGGATTATTTTTCTCATTGCAGGAAAAGTGACAATCCCATCTCAAGTAACTCATTTTGTGCAACTTCCACATATATTTGCTTGGGGACTTCCGAAATGGAATACAGGTATGGCTGTGTCAAGTTTCGTTATGGTATGTATTTTAGTTTCGAATACGGTGGCAGCTATTATAGCAATTAATCAAGCAACTATTCATAAAGCGACTATTGAACAAAAACAGTTGAAAGCTGGAACATGGGTTGGGGGGATTTCACATATCATCTCTTCTGTATTTTCAACTGTAGGTGTCGTTCCGTTACCAGCAACGGCAGGATTTATACGTTTAACAAAACAAAAGTATATACAATCGTTCTTAATGGCATGTGCGTTACTAGTCGTAATGTCTCTTTTTCCAAGTATTATTCGTTACTTAGCATCTTTACCATCTGCTGTCGCATCGGCTGTTTTAATGGCTTCGTTCGTACAGTTAATTGGAATTGGATTTAATAATATAAAACAAGTGCCGATGAGTGAAAGGAATGTAACGATTTTAGGCGTTGCAGTATTATTTGGCAGCGGCGTTATGTTTTTACCGTCTGGAGCACTCCAATCCTTGCCGTCTGTTATGCAATATATATTCGGTAATGGTTTATTTGTAGGTACGGTTGTAAGTATATTGCTAGAACAAATATGGCGCGTTGGAAAGTAAGTGGATAAAAAGAGTGTACGCACTGTATAAAAGTCTAAAATAACATAGGAAATAAAGCCCATTTTCATTCACCACCTGCACATTTCGTTCATACAATATCTTGACTAAATAAACACCCAACTTACACATACACAGCTCTGGCTTAAGCAAGGAGGGTTATACCAGTTGAAGGAAAAAGCGTATCAATCTAAACCTTTACTCACAAAGAGAGAAAGAGAAGTATTTGAATTACTGGTTCAAGATAAAACAACGAAGGAAATTGCAGGTGAACTTTTTATAAGTGAAAAGACAGTTCGCAACCACATCTCAAACGCAATGCAAAAGCTAGGGGTTAAAGGACGTTCACAAGCAGTTGTGGAGCTTCTTCGTATGGGAGAGCTCGAACTATAAGAAAGCAGCCGACTTTTATACAAAGAGTCGGCTATTTTTTTGTTTGCTTCACTTGCTATATGAATGATAAGAACACTCCATACATAAATAGGTAATAAGGAGGGGATATGTTGAAAAGGATACTGTTAGTTTCAACAAGTGCTCATGATATGAATGGACACCCGACGGGTTTGTGGCTTGAAGAGCTCGCAGCTCCTTATCATTTATTTAAAAAGGCTAAGTTTGATGTTGATATTGTGTCAATAAAAGGCGGGAGAGTGCCTATAGATAGAGTGTCTATTCCGAATGGTATACCTCGCGAATTCAAGCATGTAGCTTCTTTATTACAAAATACGAGGCCGATTTCAAATGTTCATTTCTCGGATTATGATGCGGTTTTATTTGGTGGTGGGCACGGGGCGATTGTAGATTTTCCAGGCAATCCATATGTAGCAAATTTGATTGAGAATATGTATAACAATAACCGGATTGTAGCGGCTGTTTGTCACGGAGTAAGCTCCTTAGTCGGTGTGAAAAATAAGGATAGCTCGTTTTTTGTTGCCGGTAAGCGTATAACAGGTTATACAAACGATGAAGAAAAAGCTGTACATTTAGAAAAGCGCGTTCCGTTTTTGTTAGAAAGTAAGTTGAAAGAAGAAGGAGCTTTGTTTTATGTAGCGCCTAATTTTACGCCGCATGTGGTAGTAGATGGGCATTTAATTACAGGGCAAAATCCACAGTCTAGCGTGGAAATAGGTAAGGTTATAAAAAGGGCTGTAAATAAATTATAGAAAAAGTACCCGCTACTAACAAAGGTAGTGGGTATTTTTATCCTAAAATTCCCCCCTCAAAATTGGTTTGTAACTGTCCAGTTGGTGATAATGGATTCTAGTTCTTTATGTATAGTATATGAAAATGTAATAAACTAAAAAAGCATAATGAGTATAATAACTTCATTTATAATCATTCGTGAATTTGCTATACTATTTTGTATGGACAAAAGGGGAGGCTCTTTTAAATGAGAAAAGTCGCATGTGCAAATACTTATATTAATAAAATAAAGCCCGTTATTAGAAAGACGAGTTTTAGCCAATTGAAAATAGATGAAATTGCGAAATATATGGATATTAGTAAAGCTACTTTATATAAACGTTTTTCTTCGAAAGATGAAATTATTGAGGCGGTAGTAGAGGATTTTATAAATTATCTACTCGAAGGTGATGCGGACAATCAAGATGAAAGCATGTCTTTTGCAGAACGTTTCCAAAAGACGTTTATCCACTCTTTAAAATGTGTGACATATATTTCGGATGTTTTTTTGCAAGATTTGAAAGAAGCATATCCGCATTTGTCAGATCAATTAGTCGCTGCACAACAAAATCGTAATCATAATTTGCAAATGTTTTTTGAAGCGGGTATGGAACAAGGTTATTTTAATAAAATGAATGCACAATTATTTATGGTACAAGATGATGTGATGTTACGACGTATTATAGATCATTCTTTTTGTATTCAGTACGATATTACTTTAAAGAAAGCGATATTTGATTTTTATCAATTAAAGAAGTATCAACTTTTTAAACCAGAGTATATAGAAGCAATTGATGATTCTGAAATTGAAAAAGAAGTTATTGCTATTTTGCAAATGATTTCGTAAAAAAGCAGATCTCCCTTAGTAGAGGGAAATCTGCTTTTTTAGTACATATTATTTTTGCAACTGTTTTAATACTAATTCGGCTACTGAACCACCTGAAGCTGGGTTTTGACCAGTGATAACACGATTATCTTCTAGAGCAAAAGCTTCCCAAGGCTGTGCAGCTTTTTCGTAAAGTCCTCCATTTTTAATGAGTTCATCTTCTGTTAAAAATGGAACGAATTGATCTAATTCAGCTAATTTTTCTTCTTCATTTGAAAAGCCTGTTACCTTCTTACCGCTAATTAAACGATCCCCATTACTTAATGTAATATGAAATAAACCAGCTGCTCCATGACAAACGGAAGAAACAATACCGCCGTTTTCATAAATATTGCGGCTAATATTTTGAAGTTCTTTATTTTCTGGGAAGTCCCAAATAACCCCGTGACCACCTGCGTAATAAATAACAGCGTAGTCTTCTGGATTCACTTCACTTGGTTTCATTGTAGAACCGAGGCGATTCATAAACTCTTTCTTTTGGTACCATTCCCAATCGATGCTCTCCGCCATTGCTAAACTATGTGGATCAATTGGTGTATAACCGCCTTGTGGACTGACGTAATCAACTTCGTAACCCGCTTCTTCTACTTTTTTTACGAAATGTACAGCTTCACCGAGCCAAAGTCCGGTAGCCCTACTTAAATTTGGGTATTTTTCTACGCTTGTTAATACAACTAACATTTTTTTCTTCATCATAATCCTCCTATAATGTCTCTTCTATATAAAAGTTCTGTATTCGTTTCATTTTATTAAGTTAAAAAATGCAAATTTGAATAATCATGCCAGTCCTCCTTATATCAGCTTCGAAATTAGTGTATAATAACTTTTGAACAAAGTAAACTAAAAAGACTAAATTAGTTTACTTTGTATGTTTTTCGTTGACAAACTGTAATGCTGAAACTATGATAGTTCCATGAATATCGAACAATATACGTGTTTCGTTTCGAATTCAATTTATCGCGCGATAAATTAGCACCATTTATACATTTAATGAAGTTGTTTAGTGGTGATACAACATTTAAATAACTTCATTTTTTTATCTATAGTTTGACAGTTTTAAAATTGCAATCAGGAGAGTGTTACACATGGGGAAAGATATAAGTAACCATTCGAAATGGTTTGTTTTTACATTATGTTTTATTGTTTTGTTAGGACCGATGAACGCTGTGTTATTTAATGTAGCGCTAGAGGATATTGCTAATGATTTATCAATTAGTCAATCGAAAGTAAGTTGGGTTGTAGTAGGGTATTCTTTAGTCGTCGGTATCGGTTCGATGATATATGGAAAACTGGCTGATCGTTACAGTGTAAAAAGGCTATTAATTATTTCTATTATCATATTTGTAGCTGGTTCTATTGTTGGGTTTGTGAATCAATCTTATGAGATTATCATTTTCGCAAGGCTAGTGCAGGCGAGCGGAGGAGCAGCGTTTATTGCGCTTAGTATGATTGCGGTGGCGAAATTAGTTGCTCCAGCTAAAAAACCGGGTGCGTTAGCAATGATTAGTTCTTCTATTGCATTAGCGGTTGGTATTGGACCTTTAGTTGGTGGGGCAATTACAAATACGTTAGGGTGGCCGTATTTATTTTTATTTATGGTTATTTCAATGGTTGGTATTTTCTTGCTCGTAAAATTTATGCCAGAAGAGGTGCAACATACCGATGAAGTGTTCCACTTTGATTTCATTGGAGCATTTTTATTATTTGTATTGATTACGACCGTTTTATTAGGAGTGAATATTAATAGTTGGCTTTTTGTGTTATCTGTTGCTTTCCTATTTTTATTCAAGGCTCATATGAAGAGAGCAGAGTCGCCGTTTATTGATATTGAGTTGTTTACAAATAAACCATTCCTGCGTTTAATAGCGGTCGGATTTATCATTAATGTGGCGTTATGTGCTAGTTTATTATTATTACCATTACTGTTAGGAAGAGGGCACGGATTGTCTCCGTTCGTTATTGGAATTGTATTGTTTGTTGCATCTCTCTTTGGTATTGTATCTAGTTTTATTACCGGAAAGATTATTCCTGCGTTTGGGAATGTGAGGATGATGTATGTAGCGTCTGTAGTTATGATCATTGGCTTTTTAATTTTAGGGATTATTCCAGACGGGAACTTACTCTTTATTTTATTTGCGGTTATTTTAACATTTATGAGTTATTCGGCAATTCAAGTATCATTAAACACATTTATTCCGAAAACATTAAATCCAGCTAAAGTTGGAGTCGGCCTTGGTTTATATAATTTAATTAACTTTTTCGGTATGGCATTCGGACCAGCTGTAGCAAGCAAAATTATGGAATCAACAAATAGTTATCGATTGAATTTTATTTTGATCGTCATTTTAATTTCTGTTCATTTCGTCTTATTAATGGGAATGTCTTCTTTTCAAAAAAAGATGGATCAATGAATATGCACTTTATATAGAAGAAACCGACTTTCTTATAGAAGGTCGGTTATTTTTCTATCTTGCAAATTATGAAAAAAAGGAGCAAAATAAAAAAGGTCCTAGTCTATACATGGGCAAATGAAAAATTTCATACAGAAGCATTTGAAGTGAGCGAACTTAAAGTGTGTAAAATATAATGATAAACATAAAAGATGATGAATGAGAAAACGGGTGATGAAGTTGAATAGAGCAATCGGTGTTATCGATTCAGGAGTTGGCGGTTTAACAGTAGCGAAGGAATTAATTCGTCAGTTGCCGAAAGAGCGTATCATATATTTAGGAGATACAGCACGTTGTCCTTATGGTCCACGTTCTCGAGAAGAAGTACGTCAATTTACGTGGGAAATGACGGAGCATTTACTAGATTTAAATATTAAAATGTTAGTTATTGCGTGTAATACAGCAACTGCAGTTGTATTAGAAGAGATGCAAAAACAATTACCAATTCCAGTAGTAGGAGTTATTCACCCAGGATCACGTACAGCTTTAAAAGTGACAAACACGTATCACGTTGGGATTATTGGAACGATTGGAACGGTGAAAAGTGGTGCATACGAAGAGGCGTTAAAGTCTATTAATAACCGTGTTATGGTAGAAAGTTTAGCTTGTCCACCTTTCGTTGAACTTGTAGAGAGTGGGAATTTCGAAAGTGAAATGGCGTATGAAGTTGTAAGAGAAACGCTGCAACCACTGAAAAGTACCGATATTGATACACTTATATTAGGGTGTACACACTATCCGATTTTAGGACCTGTTATTAAAAAAGTAATGGGAAATAAAGTACAACTAATTAGTTCTGGTGATGAAACAGCACGTGAAGTAAGTACAATCTTATATCATAGTAAAATGTTGAATGAAGGAGAAGAACAAAGCGATCATCTCTTCTTAACAACAGGAAAAATAGGCTTGTTTAAAGAAATTGCATCAAAATGGTTCGGTCAACCGATTGAAAATGTGAAGCATATTCATTTAGAAAAAGAATAATAGTAGAATTCATATAAGTGAGCTCCTGAGAAATCAGGAGTTTTTTGTTTTATCTTGCTATTTGCTGGGCAGTTAGACCCTCCACTGATTAAAGTTTCACTTTATAAGAGGCACAGCTTGTTCTAAAATGTGAAACGGCTCGTATACATAATAGTACAAACTTAGATTTTAGGGGGGAATGGCATGCCTAAATCCACTTTTAAATGGGTTGTTGGTGCTACTGTGAGCGCTGTTTTACTAACAGGGTGTGGCTTTATAAATCAGGAGAAAGCAACTGAACAAATTGATCCGCCAAAACAAGTTACGTATACAGAGGGTGGGAAGAAAGAAGTAGCTAAAAAAGATAAGCAAGGGCAAATGGTAAATAGAGAACTATACCTTGTTGATAAAAATGGTTATGTTGTACCACAAACGTTAGCTATACCTACTCCGAAAGCAAATGAGACTGTGAAGCAAACGTTAGAATACCTTGTGAAAGATGGACCGGTAACGAATTTATTACCGAATGGGTTTCGTGCAGTCATTCCGGCGAATACAACGATGACTTTAGATTTGAAAAAGGACGGGACGGCAGTTATTGATTTCTCTAAAGAAATGAAAAACTATGCGAAAGAAGAAGAGCGTCAAATCATTGAATCTATAGCGTGGACGTTGACGCAATTTACAGAGATAAAACAAGTGCAGTTCCAAATAAATGGTGAGAAATTGGCGAAGATGCCGGTTGCTGGTACACCGCTTGGTGAAGGAGTGAGCCGTGCAAATGGTATTAACTTCGATGATGAACAAGTAGCAGATGTAACAAATACAAAACCAGTCACACTGTATTTTATGGCGCAAAATAATAATAAACAGCAATACTACGTACCAGTCACACGCCGCGTTGCGGAAGGTAAAGAAAATGACTATGCAGCAATTATAGATGAACTTGTAAAAGGTCCGATCCATCAATCGCTCCTGAATGATTTTAATCCAGGCGTTAAGCTTATTACGAATCCGAAATTACAAGACGGAAATCTTACATTAAACTTTAATGAAAATATATTTGTAAACCCAGATAAAAATATGATCTCAAATTACGTATTGAAGTCGTTAGTTTTATCTTTAACAGAAAAGAAAGGTGTGAAAAATATTTCTATTGAAGTGAATGGAAAAGCAAATCTTATAGATGAAAAGGGCGGAAAGTTAATAAAACCTGTAGATCGTCCAGAAAACGTGAATACAGGTAGTTTTTAATCTTGAATAATTTGATATACTTAAGTAAGAAAGGAGAATTGCTTTTTGGGTTCTCCTTCTTTTATTGTATACATATCATACATTTAAATTTGGCTATACTAACGAGTAGTAATTAAGAGGAGGTTATTTTTATGCGAGTAGATGGTAGAGAGAAAACAGAATTACGCCATATACATATTCATACGAATTATTTAAAACATCCAGAGGGATCTGTATTAATTGAAGTTGGGGATACAAAGGTGATTTGCTCAGCGACAATTGAAGAGCGTGTCCCGCCATTTATGCGTGGAGAAGGAAAGGGCTGGGTAACAGCTGAATATGCGATGATTCCACGTGCGACAGAACAACGTACAATTAGGGAGTCAAGTAAAGGGAAAGTAGCAGGACGTACAATGGAAATTCAACGTCTAATTGGACGAGCATTACGTGCGGTAGTTGATTTAGAAGCGCTTGGCGAGAGAACAGTTTGGATTGACTGTGATGTTATCCAAGCAGATGGTGGAACGAGAACAGCGTCTATTACAGGTGCATATGTAGCGATGGTATTAGCTTTCGAGAAATTATTACAAGCAGAAAAAGTATCTAAGATTCCAGTAAAAGATTATTTAGCAGCAACGTCAGTAGGAATTGTTGAAGAGCAAGGTGTTGTTTTAGATTTAAACTATGCAGAAGATTCTAAAGCAGACGTTGATATGAACGTAATTATGACTGGAAAAGGCCAATTTGTTGAAGTGCAAGGAACTGGAGAAGAAGCGACGTTTAGTAGAGCGCAGTTAAATGAACTACTTGATGCTGCGGAAAAAGGCATTTTCCAACTGATTGATATACAAAAAGAAGCTTTAGGTGACATCGTATCTCATATAGAGTAGAGGTGGAAAGTATGAAACAAGTTGTTGTAGCGACAAAAAATATGGGAAAAGTACGTGAGTTTGCTGAGTTATTTGAGCGATTTGATTTAGAAGTGAAATCATTACACGATTTTCCTCATATTGAAGAAGTCGAAGAAACTGGTGAAACATTTGAAGAAAATGCGATCTTAAAAGCGGATAGTTTGAGTAGACAGTTGAATTCTATCGTAATTGCGGATGATTCGGGTCTTATTGTAGATGCTTTAAATGGAAAACCAGGAGTGTATTCAGCGCGTTTTGCTGGTGAACCGAAAAATGACCAAGCAAATATCGATAAAGTGTTACAAGAATTAAATGGCGTTGACTTTGAAAAGCGTAAAGCTCGTTTCTATTGTGCATTAGCAGTTGCTTTCCCTGAAGGTGATAAAAAGCCTGTCATTGTAAATGGGACATGTGAAGGATTTATCTTAGAACAACGCCGCGGAGAAAATGGCTTTGGATACGATCCGATTTTTTATGTGGAAGAATACAAAAAAGCAATGGCGGAATTAAGTTCAGATGAAAAAAATGCTATTAGCCATCGTGGCCGTGCTCTTCGTAAGTTAGAAGAAAAAATCCCGGAATGGTTTTTAGGAGAATAAGGGAGAGAGAATGATGAAAGCTTTAATCGTAAGCGATAGTCATAGCTCTGTGAAGGAATTACAGCAGTTGAAAGAGAAATATGAAGGGAAAGTAGATATCATGATTCATTGCGGTGATTCAGAGCTAACGCCTGCTCATGAAGAACTGCAAGGTTTCCATGTTGTAAAAGGAAACTGTGATTATGCTAACTTTCAAGATGAAATTGTAACTGATGTAGATGGAATTCGCTTCTTAGTAGTGCATGGACATCGCCATAATGTGAAAATGACATTACAAACGCTAGCGTACCATGCTGAAGAAGTGGGAGCGCAAGTTGCATGCTTCGGACATTCTCACGTATTAGGTGCGGAATTAATCGAGGGCGTTTTATTTATTAATCCAGGCAGTATTTTATTACCACGTCAGCGTGTAGAAAAGACATTTGCTTTATTAGAAATGGATGAAAATCAAATGGAAGTTCGTTTCGAAACGTTAGACGGACAACTAGTTGAACAAGCAGTTTTTAAAAGAGGATAAGAAAATTTATCCTCTTTTAAAAAAGGTGTTGACTTTATGTGTGGTTATACATATAATAAATATTGTCGATAGGGCAACGGCGCTAACGAAGAAAAGAAAATAACATATGCGGGTGTAGTTTAGTGGTAAAACAAGAGCCTTCCAAGCTCTGGTCGAGAGTTCGATTCTCTTCACCCGCTCCATGTCCCAGTAGCTCAGCCGGATAGAGCATACGCCTTCTAAGCGTACGGTCGGGAGTTCGAATCTCTCCTGGGACGCTAAAAAAACCTTGTTATCTTTTGATAACAAGGTTTTTTGTTTGTCTACAAATTGATGTATGTGCAAGAGGTTTAAAAATATTATAACGGGATATATGATAATGAGTATATGCAACAGATTAAAGTGCATTAAAAAGAGCGCTTAAAAAACGCTCTTTGCTAGTCAGTTATATTATTTGTTTGTTCAGGCTCATCAAATGGTTTATGCACGTATTGAAAACCATATCCAGATTCTCTTAATTGTTTACTTACAATATTATCAAACTCTTTACCATTCTAGTAAGATTGAGCATCGATTGTCGGAACTTATCCCCGGCAGTGTGTTACAATTAATAGAAGCGGAAAACGAGAATCTCCAATTGACTGGACCTGTGATTGGTTAGAGGGTTTAAGAAGGTCGTATAAAAAAGGGAGATGGCGCAAAGATGGCGAGATCAAATGAGAATGATTTAACGGAGAAATTGGCAGAAGGTCACCGGAAATATGGTGATGGCAATTTTACAGTACAGAATATCGGTGATGAAACTAACCCGAATTGGACTGTCGTAAAAAATGTGAGGAAGGGATCGGCAGGCATTCGCGAAGGAGAAGATATATTAAGACTGCGATCCAAATATATAAAATAGTACGGAAATGGGCGGAGCGGGAGTTCGAATCTCTCCTGGGACGCTAAGAAAACCTTGTTATCTTTTGATAACAAGGTTTTTTGTGTATTTAAAATTAGTTGTTAATAAACTTGTCAAAGACAAAACCATAATCTTTCACATTATATTGTTTCTTCGTATCAACAAGCCAGTTAAAGGCAATCTCGTTCATTTCTTTAAATTGCTCTGCTAAGTTTACTTGTGCGTTTGAAATACGGCTAAAGGCATTAGATGCCATATCTAAACTTTTATGTGCATATTGTAATGTAATATCGTTGTCGTATGAAATTTCTTCGATTTTAAGTAAAGCCTTATATAAATCTTTTAATTCTTCAATATGTTTTTTATGAACATCAATTGAGTAATGTTCATCGCCCATTTGAAACTTAATTTCTACATCTAAATCAATCGTTCCTGCAGTTTCAAGTGCTACGTTTTTAATTTGATATTTGCTATAACTAAAGCGGCGTAGTGTACGTTTTTTACTTGTTGCGCTTGTACCGTCTAAGTGAATTAACCCTTTGTTTGTGAAGCAATATTCATCTGATTTGGATTTAATTAGAAAGTAAATTTTCTCCCCATCTTCATGCATCACATAATCATCAGCATCGACCTTATCATAGTCTTTAGGTGTAATGACAGAACCTACATCGCTTAGTCCTAATACATCTGCCGCCATTTTTTTAAACATATATAATCCCCCTTGTAAATTAAATTCTTAATTGTACAAAAATATATTAACACGATTTTCACCAGTTGTTTTCTTCTAATACGAAAATATCTGAAAGTAAGTTAAGAAAAGTAACGAATAATTATTTTGATTCTAAATTATTTAGTAAATCTATTAGTTTAAGAGTCGATTCGTTCAAAAATAACTAAAAGAAAAAAGTTGATTTTACAAGTAATTATAGAGAAATTCCGTGAAAGCACCTCAAGCGATATGAGGTGTTTTTCAATCTCTTTTTGAAATCTTACAATTCTGTAAGGTAACTGTAAGGTAGTTCGATGGTAAGAAATTGCTAATCTTTTATAATGAAGATAACAACGATAAAACAAGGAGGAAGAAATGATGAAAGGATTAGTTGTAACGGGCTTAACGGTTGCTTTTGGATTTGTAGCGTATGAGAAATTAACGTATGTAGTTGATGTTGTGAAACATTTGATCGCTTAGAGAAAACAGCCATGAGAGGGAAAGGGAATGAGTGAATGAATGGAATGGTTATTTGGAATTATAGGTACTTGTAGTGTAGTGTTATTGTTCTTTGTCCCAAGTGGTATACTTAGTTCGACAACAAGTTTGTTCTTCTTAAGTTTGTTTGCTTGTACGATGCTTATTATTATGTTTTTAATGAAGCGAAGTAAACCAATCTTCTATTTTAGCATGATTGTTATGGCAATTATTGTTCTCCAAATTATTACCCTTGTAATATACCCCACAATTATAAAAGCTTTCCATTAATGATGAATCCTCTGCGCTTGTTGCTGGGGATTTTTATTTGTACAATTTTAATTTTTAGTAGAAATTTATTCGTATTGGAATGTAAAAATTAAATATTTTTATATTTCAAACAAATAGTTTAGGGATGTTGTGTTCTCATTACGCATTTGATATATTTACTTTGAACATAATTAAAATCAAGAAAAAGAGGCGGACGTATGGATAAAAAAGAAAATACGGTCGTATTGTTTCCACAACTATCAGAGCGCTATATTGATGAAGGTTTTTTAGCGCTGAAAGAGCGGGAATTCGAAGATGCATTGCGTTGCTTTGAAATATTACGTCAGTATAATGCGGAAACGGAACAAACGGAATTAGCTTCAGTTATTTGTTTACTCGAATTAAAACGTATGGAAGAAGCGAAAGACAAATGTGAACAGTTGCTTAAAACAGGAGTTGTCTTATTTGGTGATATTCTTGAAACGTACGTAACTATTTTAGTTCAAACAAATGATTATGAAGGTGTTATTGAAACTGTTGAAAAGGTTTTACAAACGAAAGATATAATGCCTGATCAAAAGGAAAAATTAGCGCAGCTTGCTTTATTTGCAGAAGGTATGCTAAATGAGGGAGACGCATCGCTAGTGGATTCAAATTTTGAATTGGATGAGTTTACTAATGAAATTTTTGGAGAAAACTTTGGACAGAAGCTAAGAGCGATTCAGCGACTTTCGTTAAAAGACTTAGATCTTGCATTACCTGTTTTAAAGAAATTTTTAATAGACGAAGAGCAGCACCCCTATTTGAAAACTTCTATTTTGTATAAAATGATAGAAAGTCAGGTAGAAGAAGAAATAGAGGTAGAAAAGTTTGGAAATACGATTAAGGTGATTCCAGCATTTACAGGTCATAATGAGGAGCAATCCAATAACATTATACATAAATTATCAAGCCGATTAGAGCAAAATTATCCCGATATATTTGAAGCAATGGTTACATATTGGAAAGAGTTGCAAATTAGCGTTTTCCCATTCGCTCTATTAATGGATAAAGAAGAGATTTGGTCAGCTGTTTTAGAGAGAATTGGAAGAAAGCGTTTCGGATTGGCTATAGATGAAGAAGAGCTTATGGCAGCATATAATATCGAATTGGAAGAGTTTCATATTGCCTATCAATGGTTATTACGTGTTGAAAGAGAAGGATATTTGCCCGTATAATTATGAAAAAGAATCGTTCAGTTCTTGAAACGAGCATATTCTATGTTATAATGTAAGGGTTGCAAAAGGCAGAAATCTGCCTGTTTGTAAGAGAAGAGAAGTGTAATTCTCTTACTTAATATGTTTCATATTATTCTCGAACAAAATATACCGTAGTTGTCTTCTGGGCAATTAGTAGATTGGAACATTATATCTGAAAGCTTTTGCTAGAGGATTATTTGTGTATTTGTTATTTCAAAAAAGAGATAATGAAGATCTTAATCTATAGAGGTATGTGCATACATTATTATAGTTGGAGGGAAAGAATAAATGTCTACAAAATGGGAAAAATTAGAAGGTAACGTTGGCGTTTTAACAATCGAAGTTGATGCTAAAGAAGTAAACAACTCTATCGACGCTGCGTTCAAAAAAGTAGTAAAAACAATTAACGTACCAGGTTTCCGTAAAGGAAAAATGCCTCGTCCATTATTCGAACAACGCTTTGGTATTGAATCTTTATACCAAGATGCTTTAGATATCATTTTACCAAAAGCATACGGTGAAGCGATCGAAGAAGCTGGTATCTTCCCAGTTGATCATCCTGAAATCGACATCGAGAAGTTCGAAAAAAATGCTAACCTTATCTTCACTGCAAAAGTTACAGTGAAACCTGAAGTTAAATTAGGTGAGTACAAAGGTTTAGCAGTAGAAAAAGTTGAAACAACTGTAACTGACGAAGATGTAGAGAACGAATTAAAATCTTTACAAGAGCGTCAAGCTGAACTAGTTGTTAAAGAAGAAGGAACTGTTGAAAACGGTGATACAGCTGTAATCGACTTCGAAGGTTTCGTTGATGGTGAAGCATTTGAAGGCGGAAAAGGCGAAAACTACTCTCTAGCAATCGGTTCTGGTACATTCATCCCAGGTTTCGAAGAGCAAGTAATCGGTCTTAAATCTGGTGAGTCTAAAGACGTTGAAGTATCATTCCCAGAAGAGTACCATGCTGCTGAATTAGCTGGCAAACCAGCAACATTCAAAGTAACAATTCACGAAATCAAAACAAAAGAACTTCCTGAGTTAAACGACGAGTTCGCTAAAGAAGCAGACGAAGCGGTTGCAACTCTTGATGAATTAAAAGCAAAACTTCGCACAAACTTAGAAGAAGGCAAAAAGCACGAAGCTGAGCACAAAGTACGTGACGAAGTAGTAGAATTAGCTGCTGCTAACGCTGAAATCGAAATTCCAGAAGCTATGATCAACACTGAGTTAGATCGTATGGTTCGTGAATTCGAGCAACGTTTAAGCCAACAAGGTATGAACCTTGAGCTTTACTACCAATTCACAGGTACTGACGCTGACAAATTAAAAGAGCAAATGAAAGAAGATGCACAAAAACGTGTAAGAATCAATCTTGTTCTTGAAGCTATCATTGAAGCTGAAAACATCGAAGTTACTGAAGAAGAAGTAACTGCAGAAGTTGAAAAAATGGCTGAAATGTACGGTATGCCAGTAGACGCTATCAAGCAAGCTCTTGGAAGCGTAGACGCTTTAGCTGAAGATCTTAAAGTGCGTAAAGCTGTAGACTTCTTAGTAGAAAACGCTGCATAATAAAATAACAAGGCACGATTTTAATCGTGCCTTGTTTTATAAATATAGAAATATATTTATAAAACTTTTCGATGGAGAAGGAAAAGTTCCTTTACAAGTCGAATATACATATTTCAAAAGTTTTAAAATTTTTTTATTTGTACATAACTAGTCATATTATTTGTATTTCTCGCCACGTAGTGACATAATATGTATTTACATACGATACATTTATCGTGTACATACGAAGGCAAGAGGTTAGCACTTTGTAAGGGGTGTGAAAATATGTTTAAATTTAATGATGAAAAAGGGCAATTAAAATGTTCTTTCTGTGGTAAAACACAAACGCAAGTTCGAAAGTTAGTAGCAGGTCCAGGTGTTTACATTTGTGACGAGTGTATCGAACTTTGTACTGAAATTGTACAAGAGGAGCTTGCGAAGGACGAAGAAGTAGAATTCAAAGATGTACCGAAACCGGTAGAAATTCGTGAAATCTTAGATGAGTATGTCATCGGGCAAGATAGCGCGAAAAAAGCACTAGCGGTAGCGGTATATAACCATTACAAACGCATTAATTCTAACAGCAAAATTGATGATGTAGAATTAGCGAAGAGTAATATCGCACTTATCGGGCCAACAGGTAGTGGTAAAACATTACTTGCACAAACGTTAGCGCGTATTCTAAATGTTCCATTTGCAATCGCGGACGCAACATCTTTAACAGAAGCTGGATATGTTGGGGAAGATGTAGAAAATATCTTACTAAAATTAATTCAAGCAGCTGATTATGATGTAGAGAAAGCGGAAAAAGGAATCATTTATATTGATGAGATTGATAAAGTGGCACGTAAGTCCGAAAATCCATCAATTACACGTGATGTATCTGGTGAAGGTGTGCAGCAGGCACTTCTGAAAATTTTAGAAGGTACTGTAGCAAGCGTTCCACCTCAAGGTGGTCGTAAGCATCCGCACCAAGAGTTTATTCAAATTGATACAACGAACATCTTATTCATTTGTGGTGGAGCGTTTGATGGCATTGAGCCGATTATTAAACGTCGCCTTGGTGAGAAAGTAATTGGATTTGGTTCTGAGAAGAAAAATGCTGATGTAAATGAGAAGCATGTTTTATCTCACGTATTACCAGAGGATCTTTTAAGATTTGGTTTAATTCCAGAGTTTATCGGTCGTCTTCCAGTTATTGCGAACCTAGAGCCACTTGATGAAGATGCTCTTGTTGATATTTTAACGAAACCGAAAAATGCACTTGTTAAGCAATTCCAAAAACTATTGGAGCTTGACGATGTTGAGTTAGAGTTTGAAGAAGGTGCACTAATCGAAATTGCGAAAAAAGCAATTGAACGTAAAACGGGTGCTCGTGGACTTCGTTCTATTATTGAAGGCTTAATGCTTGATGTAATGTTCGAACTTCCATCTCGTAAAGATATCGAGAAGTGTATTCTTACAAAAGAAACAGTAGCTGATAATGAACCGCCAAAATTGGTGTTACAAGACGGTACTGTACTTGATACAAAAACATCTGCATAATGCGAAAGGGAAACAGCAATTTTTATAATTGCTGTTTTTCTTTATGTTTAGCTACGTTCCTCCGCGGAAATACTAAGAGATAAAATATTGCGGGAGGAAATAAATAATGAGCTGGACAAATATATTTTTAGTTGTTCAACTTGTTTTTGGTGTAATTGTCGGATTATATTTCTGGCATTTACTTCGAAATCAACGAACACAAAAAGTTTCAATTGATCGAGAATCGAAAAAAGAATTAGAACAGCTTCGTAAAATGCGTGAGATTTCTTTAACAGAGCCGCTAGCAGAAAAGGTGCGTCCTACAACCTTTTTAGATATTGTAGGGCAAGAGGACGGGATTAAGTCCTTAAAAGCGGCTCTTTGTGGTCCGAATCCGCAACATGTAATCATATATGGTCCGCCAGGTGTTGGGAAAACAGCGGCAGCACGTCTTGTATTAGAAGAAGCGAAACGAAATCCTAAATCTCCATTTCGTACGAATGCAACATTTATTGAACTTGATGCGACGACAGCTCGGTTTGATGAACGTGGTATCGCAGACCCTTTAATTGGTTCGGTGCATGATCCGATTTATCAAGGTGCTGGGGCGATGGGGCAAGCAGGTATTCCGCAACCGAAAAAAGGTGCTGTAACAGATGCGCATGGTGGTATTTTGTTTATTGATGAGATTGGCGAACTCCATCCGATTCAAATGAACAAAATGTTAAAGGTGTTAGAAGATCGAAAAGTATTTTTAGAAAGTGCGTACTATAGTGAAGAAAATACGATGATCCCAACATATATACATGATATTTTCCAAAAAGGCTTACCGGCAGATTTTCGCTTAGTTGGAGCAACGACACGTTCGCCAGAGGAAATTCCTCCTGCTATTCGGTCACGTTGCTTAGAAGTATTTTTCCGTGAATTAGATACGGAAGAGATTCAAAAAGTAGCGAAAAACGCCGCGGAAAAAGTGGAAATGCAAATAGGTGAAAATGGTATTGAAATGATTGGGATGTATGCAAGAAATGGACGAGAGGCGATTAATCTCGTACAAATTTCTGCTGGTATGGCGATAAATGAAGAACGTTCTTTCATTAAAGATGAAGATATAGAGTGGGTTGTTCACTCAAGTCAGCTTACGCCGAAATACGAAAAGCACATTTATCCGATTCCAAGGATTGGTCTTGTAAATGGTCTTGCTGTATACGGACCAAATACAGGAGCGTTATTAGAAATTGAAGTAACAGCAATTCCGGCGAAAGATAAAGGATCGGTAAATGTTACCGGAATTGTAGAAGAAGAAAGTATTGGTAGTCAAACGAAATCGATTCGCCGTAAAAGTATGGCAAAAGGCTCTGTTGATAATGTATTAACAGTACTTCGTTCTTTAGATGTGTTGCCAGAAGGATACGATATACATATTAATTTTCCAGGTGGTATCCCAATTGATGGACCTTCTGCAGGAATCGCTATGGCAACAGGTGTATATTCTGCGGTGCATCGCACATATGTAAATAATGAAGTAGCGATGACAGGTGAAATAAGTATACACGGAGAAGTAAAGCCTATTGGTGGCGTGTACGCAAAAATAAAAGCTGCGAAAAAAGCGGGAGCTAAGAAAGTCATTATTCCTGCTGAAAATATGCAACCATTTTTGTATACGATAAAGGGAATCGAAATTATTCCTGTCCGTAAATTAAAAGAAGTATTTGAGTTAACGTTTATGCAAGAAAATATGCATAGAGAGCTAGATGTACATACTAACGTAGACGAAACAGATGCACAATCTATGTAAAAATAAACAATAATAAAATTTGCCAGACTTCGTTTAAGTTTGTATGCTTAATCGGAGTCTTTTTTCTTTTCGTGAGGTAGAAAAACAAGCTATTTACAATTGCGAGGAATCTCAGCAATTGCATCTAGGTGTATTGTAATATAAAATAGTTGAACAGGAGTTTAATTTATTATGGAGGTGCTATGTCTAGTATGAATACGAACGAAAGAATCGTGCCCCTCCTACCATTAAGAGGCGTTCTCGTATATCCAACGATGGTTTTGCATCTTGATGTAGGACGTGATAAATCGATACAAGCACTAGAGCAGGCGGCAATGGATGAAAATATCATCTTTTTAGCAATGCAAAAAGAAATGAATATCGATGATCCGAAAGAAGATGACATATATAGTGTAGGTACAGTGGCGAAAGTAAAGCAAATGCTAAAATTGCCGAACGGTACGCTTCGTGTCCTTGTGGAAGGTTTACATAGAGCAGAAGTAATAGAGTTTATCGAAGAAGAAAATGTAGTACAAGTGTCTATTAAAACGGTAACTGAAGAAGTAGAAGATGATTTAGAAGAGAAAGCTCTTATGCGTACGTTACTGGAGCATTTCGAACAATATATTAAAGTTTCGAAAAAAGTTTCAAATGAAACATTTGCAACAGTAGCTGATGTAGAGGAACCAGGGAGATTAGCTGATTTAATTGCTTCTCACTTGCCGATTAAAACGAAGCAGAAACAAGAGATTCTAGAGATTGTATCTGTAAAAGAACGATTACATACACTTATTTCAATTATTCAAGATGAACAAGAGTTACTTAGCCTAGAAAAGAAAATTGGGCAACAAGTGAAACGTTCAATGGAGCGCACGCAAAAAGAATATTTCTTACGTGAGCAAATGAAGGCGATTCAAACTGAACTTGGCGACAAAGAAGGTAAGGGCGGAGAAGTAGAAGAACTTCGTGAAAAAATTGAACAGTCAGGAATGCCTGAAGAAACAATGAAGGCTGCGCTGAAAGAATTAGATCGTTATGAAAAGTTACCAGCAAGTTCTGCGGAGAGTGGTGTTATTCGCAATTATATTGATTGGTTATTAGCGCTTCCGTGGACAGAGGCAACAGAAGATATAATTGATCTTGCTCATTCGGAAGAGATTTTAAATAACGATCATTACGGTCTTGAAAAAGTGAAAGAGCGTGTACTTGAATATTTAGCTGTACAGAAGTTAACGAATTCATTAAAAGGACCTATCCTTTGTTTAGTAGGCCCTCCTGGGGTCGGAAAAACTTCGTTAGCGCGTTCAATTGCAACATCATTGAATCGTAACTTTGTCCGTGTATCTCTTGGTGGTGTGCGTGATGAATCTGAAATTCGTGGTCACCGCCGTACATATGTTGGAGCAATGCCAGGACGCATTATTCAAGGTATGAAAAAGGCGAAAACAGTTAATCCAGTCTTCTTATTAGATGAGATTGATAAAATGTCTAACGATTTCCGTGGAGATCCATCAGCAGCATTACTTGAAGTATTAGATCCAGAACAAAACCATAACTTCAGTGATCATTACATTGAAGAACCATATGATCTATCGAAAGTTATGTTTGTAGCAACTGCTAATACACTTTCAAGTATTCCAGGTCCATTACTTGACCGTATGGAAATCATTTCGATTGCTGGCTATACAGAACTTGAAAAAGTACACATTGCTCGTGAGCATTTATTGCCGAAACAATTAAAAGAGCATGGCTTACGAAAAGGTAATTTACAAGTACGTGATGAAGCGCTTCTTGAAATTATTCGTTATTATACACGTGAGGCTGGTGTTCGTACGCTAGAACGCCAAATTGCAAAAGTTTGCCGTAAAGTAGCGAAAATTATCGTTACAGCAGAACGTAAACGTATCGTTGTGACAGAGAAAAAGATTGTTGATTTACTTGGTAAACACATATTCCGTTATGGGCAAGCTGAAAAAACAGACCAAGTTGGTATGGCAACAGGTCTAGCTTACACAGCAGCAGGCGGCGATACACTTGCAATTGAAGTTTCTGTAGCGCCAGGAAAAGGGAAACTAATTTTAACAGGGAAACTTGGGGATGTTATGAAAGAATCCGCACAAGCTGCGTTTAGTTATATACGTTCTCGTGCAGAAGAGCTTCAGATTGATCCGAATTTCCATGAGAAAAATGATATTCATATTCATGTTCCAGAAGGAGCAGTTCCGAAAGATGGACCGTCAGCAGGTATTACGATGGCAACGGCACTTATTTCTGCACTAACAGGTATTCCTGTAAGTAAAGAAGTAGGTATGACAGGTGAAATTACACTTCGTGGTCGTGTATTACCAATTGGTGGCTTAAAAGAAAAAACATTAAGTGCTCACCGCGCAGGCTTAACAAAAATTATTTTGCCAGCAGAAAACGAGAAAGATTTAGATGATATTCCAGAGAGCGTAAAAGAAAACCTTACGTTTGTGCTTGCATCTCATTTAGATGAAGTATTGGAGCACGCATTAGTAGGAGTGAAACAATGAAAGTAACAAAAGCAGATATTGTAATTAGTGCTGTTAAACCAGAACAATATCCAGACAGTGATTTACCAGAAATTGCATTAGCAGGTCGTTCAAATGTCGGGAAGTCTTCCTTTATTAATAAAATTTTAAATCGTAAAAAGTTAGTGCGTATTTCTTCTAAACCAGGAAAAACGCAAACGCTGAACTTTTTCTTGATCAATGAGATGATGCATTTTGTTGACGTTCCAGGTTATGGATATGCGAAAGTGTCTAAATCGGAGCGCGCGGCATGGGGGAAAATGATTGAAACGTACTTTACAACGCGCAAGCAATTAGACGCAGCTGTATTAGTAGTTGATTTACGTCACCAACCGACAAGTGATGACGTGATGATGTATGATTTCTTAAAGCATTATGAAATCCCAACAATTATTATTGCGACGAAAGCTGATAAAATCCCGAAAGGGAAATGGCAAAAGCATTTAAAAGTTGTAAAAGAAACGCTTGCTGTTGAAATTGGCGATGAAATCGTTCTATTCTCTTCTGAAACAGGACTTGGAAAAGAAGAAGCGTGGAAGGCAATTCATAAAATGACAAAAACAAAAAACGCGTGACGAATGTCGCGCGTTTTTTTCTTTATATAAGCTGTTAACGTACGTTTAATGTAACTTCAATATTACCTCGTGTTGCTTTAGAGTAAGGACATACACCGTGAGCCGCTTCTACAAGTTCTTGTGCTTCGCTATGTGAAACGCCAGCGACATGTACATCAAGCACGGCAGATAGGCCAAAACCACCATCTGTATCTTTTCCGATAGAAACGTGAGCGGTTACTTCTGTACTTTCTACTTTCATACGTTTTGTACGAATGACAAGTTGTAATGCACTATCGAAACAAGCTGCATAACCAGCTGCAAATAGTTGTTCTGGATTTGTTGCTTCTCCACCTGCACCACCTAGTGCTTTCGGCATTTTCACATCAAGATTTAATATGCCATCATCTGAAACTACTTTCCCATTTCTTCCACCTGTTGCTGTTACTGAAGCAGTATATAATTTATCCATATTTATTCCCCTTTTCCATCATTAATTGTTTTCATTGTTTCAATTAGTTTATTTAGTTGAATTAATAAAGAGCGATATTCTTGCTCTGTAATTCCTAAGTTTGTAGCCATTGTTGTCGGTAATGAACAAGCCTTTTCCTTTAAATTTTTACCTTGTTCTGTTAATTCAATACAAACTTTTCGCTCGTCTTCTTTGGAACGAACACGTTTTACAAGTGTTAATGATTCCATTCGTTTTAACATAGGTGTTAACGTACCGGAATCTAAAAATAGACGTTCTCCAATTTCTTTTACTGTTAGTCCATCTTGCTCCCATAGTACGAGTAAAGTAATGTACTGGGGATACGTAATACCCATCTCTTCTAAATAAGGTCGATAAAAACGAGTAACCTCTCTAGAACAGGCATAAATAGAAAAACAAAGTTGGTTATCTAGATGCAAAGAGTCCTCTGTCATACATAACTCCCTCCTTATTAAGTTGTGCACAATTTAATTTTGTAAAATCAATATAACGAAAAAGAAATAAAATGTCAAATACATTGTATTGAGAAAGTGTTTGCTACATTTTGGAACAATCATACATATTTTCCTTCATGATGAAAGAAGATAGGAAAGATGATGTTATAATTTATATGGAATAGTTTCCATCACTTGATTATGAGGACTTTTTTTGGTAACGTACAAATAGAGTTATTAATTTATAATCATTATAAAGTAGAAGTTTTTTTATTAGTTTGCTGAATCTCCTTTATTACATACGGAGAATAATTAAAAAATAATCGGTTGTTCACACGATTGTCAGATTCATAAGAGGAAAGTTGTATTATGATAGTAGATAAAGTGATAAAACGGGTGAAGGGGGACATGCTGCGTGCATATTCTTGTTGTTAGTGTAAATTATCGAACAGCCCCTGTAGAATTTCGTGAGAAACTCACATTTCAGGCAGCAGAGCTAGAGCGAGCGATGACTACATTACAAAATCAAAAGAGCGTGTTAGAGAATGTCATTGTATCAACTTGTAATCGCACTGAGATTTATGCTGTTGTCGATCAATTACACACGGGACGGTATTATATTAAGAAATTTTTAGCTGATTGGTTTCAGCTTGAAATAGAAGAAGTCGCACCATATTTAACTATTTTTGAACAAGATGGTGCAATAGACCATTTATTCCGCGTAACGTGCGGTTTAGATTCTATGGTAGTGGGAGAAACACAGATTTTAGGCCAAATAAAAGATAGCTTTTTAGAAGCACAACAAGTTAAAGCAACAGGCACAATTTTTAATGAATTGTTTAAGCAAGTCATTACATTAGCAAAACGTGCCCACTCAGAAACAACAATTGGTGAAAGTGCGATGTCTGTTAGTTATGCTGCTGTTGAGCTTGGAAAGAAAATATTTGGCGAGTTAACGGATTGTCACGTGCTTATTCTTGGTGCTGGTAAAATGGGCGAACTTGCATTGCAAAACTTATATGGAAGTGGTGCTCGTAAAGTAACAGTTATGAATAGGACGCTTTCGAAAGCAGAAGTAATGGCTGAGAAATATATGGGACATGCAAAATCATTAAGCGAATTACAATGTGCATTATTAGAAGCAGATATTTTAATTAGTTCAACTGGTGCATCTGAGTATGTCATTACGAAAGAGATGATGACAAAGGTGGAGAAAATGCGCTCTGGTCGTCCTTTGTTTATGGTTGACATTGCAGTGCCACGTGATATTGATCCAGCGATTGATGAGCTAGAAGGTTCTTTCTTGTATGACATTGATGATCTGCAAGGAGTGGTGGAGGCAAACCGTGCTGAGCGTTTGAAAGAAGCAGAGAAAATTCAATTTATGATTGAAGAGGAAATTGTTCTATTTAAAACGTGGTTAAGTACACTTGGTGTTGTTCCATTAATATCAGCTCTTCGTGATAAGGCACTTGCAATCCAAAGTGAAACGATGGTAAGCCTAGAGCGAAAAATACCAAACCTTAGTGATCGTGAGAAAAAAGTTATTAGTAAGCATACGAAAAGTATTATTAATCAATTATTAAAAGACCCAATTTTAGTAGCAAAAGAAATAGCTGCTGAAGAGGGAGCGAGCGAAAAACTAGCGTTATTTGCAAAGATTTTTGATTTAGAAACGGAAGAAGTAGAGAGTCGTGCGGAAGAAGTAGAACATAAAAGAGTGTGGACACCATCCGTTCCATCTTTATAATTTGGAAGGATGATCGGATGAGTTTTTTAAATAACAGTATTATTTATCATATTGCAATTATTTTATATGCTTGTAGCATTAGTTTATATTTTATAGATTATTTCCAAAGTAACCGAAAGGCGAACCGATTTGCTTTTTGGTTACTTTCGATTGTATGGGTATTGCAGTCTATTTTTATGTTGCTTAGGGCGACAGATTCAGAAACGAATCCCATTTTAACTTTATTATCAGGGATTTATTTTTATGTTTGGTTATTGATTACGATGTCGTTAGTCATAAATCGATTTATGCGCGTTGACTTTTTAGTCTTCTTTACAAATGTTGTTGCATTTGGCGTAAGCGCTTTTTCTATTTTTACACCGCTCGGAAAGATGTCGCCAGTACTTGCAGAGCAATTAGTTTCAGAACTTGTATACGTGCATGTTGGAATGGCGATTATTTCTTATGCAACGTTTACGGTATCGTTTATTTTTTCTATTATGTATTTACTGCAATATCGCCTATTAAAAAAGAAAAAGTGGAATGCGAGATTAAGAAGGTTAGGGAATTTACCGAAGCTTGAATCTACGTCTTACGGATTAAATTTATTTTCTGTTCCATTTTTCTTACTAGCAATTTTATTGGGGTGTATATGGGGATATACAAAATTGGACAATTTCCATTGGTATGATACGAAAGTAATCGGATCTTTTGTCGTTCTATTTGTGTATTGCACAGGTTTATATTTACGAGCGGCAGATGTGTTGCAAGGTAAGAAAATTGTACAGTGGAATATCGGATCGTTTCTCGTAATGCTAGTAAACATTTTTCTATTAAGCAGTTTATCCAATTTCCACTTTTGGTATTTATAATGAGGAGAGAGAATTATGCGCAAAATTATTGTAGGGTCACGAAAGAGTAAACTAGCATTAACGCAAACAAACTGGTTTATTGATCAGTTAAAAGCGCTAGGTCTACCATATGAATTTGAAGTGAAAGAAATTGTCACAAAAGGTGATGTTATTTTAGATGTTACTCTTTCAAAAGTAGGCGGAAAAGGCTTGTTCGTTAAAGAAATTGAGCATGCGTTACTTACGAAAGAAATCGATATGGCTGTACATAGTATGAAAGATATGCCGGCCGTACTTCCAGAAGGTTTAATGATTGGCTGTACACCAAAGCGTGTTGACCCTCGGGATGCTTTTATCTCAAAAAATGGAGCATCGTTTAAAGAGTTAGCGGAAGGTGCTATTTTAGGTACGAGTAGTTTGAGACGTAGTGCACAGCTACTCGCTGCGAGACCAGATTTACAAGTGAAGTGGATTCGCGGGAATATCGATACACGTTTACGTAAATTAAAAGAAGAAGATTACGATGCGATTATTTTAGCGACAGCTGGATTACAAAGAATGGGCTGGGATGATGAAGTTATTACAGAACATTTAGATGAAACGTTATGTGTACCTGCTGTAGGACAAGGTGCATTAGCGATTGAATGTCGTGAGGATGATAAGGATTTATTGCAATTGTTAGCGCATATTAATGATGCGATAACAGAAAGAACAGTGGCAGCGGAGCGAGTATTTCTTCATAAACTTGAAGGTGGATGCCAAGTTCCAATCGCTGGATATGCAACCCTTACAGAAAACGATGCAATCGAATTAACAGCTCTTGTTGGCTCTATGGATGGCTCTGTTTTATTAAAAGAGACAGTAGTGGGTACTAATCCTGAAGAAGTAGGATTAGAGGCCGCGGACCGTTTAATTAAACAAGGCGCCAAAGAACTCATTCTTGCTGCAAATAAGGAGCAACAATAAATATGAACGCTCTCGCTGGAAAAACGGTATTGATTACACGTGCCCAGCATCAAGCGAAACAAATGAGTGTAGCAGTGAAAGAAAAGAGCGGAATTCCATTGGAAATTCCGCTTTTGCGTATGGAAGGTATGTCTCATAGGCAAATTCAACATATTGAAGAGCAGCTACATTCATACGACTGGGTTATTTTTACGAGCAGAAATGGTGTAGCTTTTTTTCTAGATAGTTTAAAAAAGAAACTACCACTAACCATTAAAATCGCTGCGGTAGGTGTGAAAACAAAATTAGAGTTAGAAAAAAGGGGCTATCAAGTTCATTTTGTTCCGACTTCATTTGTTGCAGAAGCATTTGCCGAAGAGCTTCTAAAAGAATTAAATGGAAACGAACGTATTTTATTTCCAAAAGGCAATTTAGCAAGAGATGTAATACCAGTTAAACTGCGTGAAATTGGTGTTTCTCTAGATGAGTTGATCGTATACGGTACGAAAGTGAATGTAGAAAAAAAGCAAGAGCTTATAGCAGCGTTGAAGTTAGGAGAAGTAGACATTATTACATTTACGAGTCCTTCAACTGTTACTAGTTTTGTTCGTTTACTTGAGGGTGCAAACTGGAGAGAATGGACAAAAAAATGTACAATTGCTTGTATAGGACCTATTACGGAAAAAGAGGCAAGTCGTTATTTTCCGTCTGTTATTGTGCCGAAAGAGTACACTGTAGAAGCATTACTACAATGTGTTTGTGAATCTATAAAATGAAAGAATGGGGATAGAAATCTATGAACTCTTTACAATTTAATCGTCATCGTCGTTTAAGACAAAGCGGGGGCATGCGTGCGCTTGTGCGTGAAACGTTTTTACATACGGAAGATTTTATTTACCCTATTTTTGTATTAGAAGGTGAAAATGTTCGTAATGAAGTTCCTTCTATGCCAGGCGTATATCAAATTTCTTTAGATTTATTGCAAGCTGAAATGCAAGAAGTTGTTGATTTAGGTATTCGTTCTGTTATTGTATTTGGTTTACCTGCTGAAAAGGATGAAGTTGGATCATCAGCATATTGTGATCATGGAATTGTACAACGTGCTATTCAGCAAATTAAAGGTGATTTCCCTGAGCTAGTAGTAGTCGCAGACACATGTTTATGTCAATTTACAAGCCATGGTCATTGCGGTGTAATTGAAGATGGTATTATTTTAAATGACGAGTCTCTTGCAGTTCTTGCGAAAACGGCTGTAAGTCAAGCGAAAGCAGGAGCGGACATTATTGCGCCATCAAACATGATGGACGGCTTCGTAACAGCAATTCGCCATGCATTAGACGAAAATGGTTTTGGACACGTGCCAGTTATGTCGTACGCTGTGAAATATTCATCAGCATTTTATGGACCATTCCGTGATGCTGCGCACGGTGCACCGCAATTTGGTGACCGTAAAACATATCAAATGGATCCGGCAAACCGTATGGAAGCATTCCGTGAAGCAGAATCAGATGTAATGGAAGGTGCAGATTTCTTAATCGTAAAACCAGCTCTTTCTTACTTAGATATCGTTCGTGATGTGAAAAATAACTTTAATTTACCAGTTGTCGCTTATAATGTAAGTGGTGAATATTCGATGATTAAAGCGGCAGCGCAAAATGGCTGGATTAATGAAAAAGAAGTTGTTCTTGAAAAATTAATTAGTATGAAACGTGCAGGAGCAGACTTAATTATTACGTATCATGCGAAAGATGCAGCAAAATGGTTACAAGAAGGAGGCGCTAAATAATGAAAAAGTTTGATAAATCGATTGCGGCGTTTGAAGAGGCACAAGACTTAATGCCTGGTGGCGTAAATAGCCCGGTTCGTGCTTTTAAATCTGTTGGGATGAATCCGTTGTTTATGGAGCGTGGAAAAGGCTCTAAAGTATATGATATTGATGGGAATGAATACATCGACTACGTATTATCATGGGGGCCTTTAATTCATGGTCATGCAAATGATCGTGTTGTAGAAGCGTTAAAATCTGTTGCTGAAAGAGGTACAAGCTTCGGTGCACCAACAGAAATTGAAAATAAATTAGCAAAACTTGTTATTGAGCGCGTGCCATCAATTGAGATTGTGCGTATGGTTAACTCTGGAACGGAAGCAACAATGAGTGCACTACGTTTAGCTCGTGGTTATACAGGTCGTAATAAAATCTTGAAATTTATTGGTTGTTACCACGGTCATGGTGATTCGCTATTAATTAAAGCTGGTTCTGGTGTGGCGACTTTAGGTTTACCAGATAGTCCTGGTGTACCAGAAGGTGTAGCGAAAAATACGATTACAGTAGCTTATAACGATTTAGAAAGCGTAAAATACGCGTTTGAACAATTCGGTGATGATATTGCTTGTGTAATTGTAGAACCAGTAGCAGGAAATATGGGGGTTGTTCCTCCGCAGCCTGGATTTTTAGAAGGTCTTCGTGAAGTAACAGAACAAAACGGTGCATTGCTTATTTTTGATGAAGTAATGACAGGGTTCCGAGTAGCTTATAATTGTGGCCAAGGTTATTATGGCGTAACACCTGATTTAACATGCTTAGGTAAAGTAATCGGTGGTGGTTTACCAGTAGGAGCATACGGTGGTAAAGCAGAAATTATGCGCCAAGTTGCACCAAGCGGACCGATTTACCAAGCTGGTACTTTATCAGGTAATCCACTTGCAATGGCAGCAGGTTATGAAACGTTAGTACAGTTAACGCCAGAATCATATGTAGAATTTGAGCGTAAAGCTGAAATGTTGGAAGCTGGATTACGTAAAGCAGCTGAAAAACATGGCATTCCACATCATATTAACCGTGCAGGTTCTATGATTGGTATTTTCTTTACAGATGAGCCCGTTATTAATTACGATGCAGCAAAATCTTCAAACTTAGAATTCTTTGCGGCTTACTATCGTGAAATGGTAGAACAAGGTGTATTCTTACCGCCATCTCAATTCGAAGGTTTATTCTTATCGACAGCACATAGTGACGCAGATATTGAGGCGACGATTGCAGCAGCTGAAATTGCAATGTCAAAATTAAAATAATGTATTAGAGAAAAATCGCTCTCCATAAGGGGGGCGATTTTTTTTATTCATAAAGTAAGCTTTCTCTACATAAATCTGTAATGACATATAGTTTGGGAGGGGGAAAAGAAGTGGCTGCAGATCATTCGTTACGATTTTCATTAAAAGAATCTGTTTGGTTCCAAAAGGGACAGGAAGTCGATGAACTTTTGTCAATTTCGTTAGATCCAGACGTTGAGATAGAAGAGCTTGATCATGAAGTAATCGTGAGAGGGCAATTAGATTTAACGGGAGAGTATGTTGCACGAAAAGATGATTCGGCGTATTCATTAAGAGAACTATCGCCAGCAAAGTCAATTGATTATGTAGAAACAAGGGAAGATGGGGTTAATGAACTTGTTCATTCCTTTCCGCTTGAAATATCAATTCCGAGAAATCGAGTGAAAGTAATTGAAGAGCTATATGTATCAATTGAGGAATTTGATTATGAATTAAAGGAAAATGGTTGCTTACAATTATTAGCGGATATATCTATTAGCGGTTTGTGTGATGAAGAGAGAAACGAGGATGAAGCTGAAGAGGAAGAAACGGTGTATGCCGAGTTAGAAGAAGATTCAGCGCAAGAGGATGAAAATAGACCGGCGCCGCATGTAGAAGAACCAGCATATAAGGAATCAGATGAGTGGGAAGATTACGCATTTGAACCGTTCCAATTAGAGGAAAGAAAAGAGCAGGAATTAGAAGAAGAGAAGATAGAGGAACATGAATTTGTGGAGCGTGAAGAGGAGCAAGAAACAACGCCGCAATTTGAATTGTTTGGGCGAAAAGATTTCAAGAAAGAAAAAGCGAAAAAGCAGGAAGAACAAGAAGAAGAGTACTCACAGCGAGATGAAAATGCGCTTTATTTAACAAAACTATTTACGAAAGAACCGGAAGAAGAATTTACAAAGTTAAGAATGTATTTCGTGCAAGAAGGGGATACAATTGAATCTATTGCAGAACGTTATGAAACGTCTGTGCAAAATGTGTGCCGTGTCAATCAAACAGAAGATATATTTTTAAATACGGGGCAAATTATTTATATTCCGGTTTCAAGGGTAAAGGCGAAATAAGGAAGTGAGTGTTTTCACTCGCTTCTTTTCTTAGAGGCTATGTTTTGAATAGAAAGGGTTATTCGTATGGATATTGAATTACGAAATCACTATGAACCTATCGTGAGGCAATATAGATTGGATACGCAGCATATGGAAGAGCACGGAAGCGTAATGAAAATTTATACGAATCAAGGTCCATATGCACTCAAGAAAATAGAAGGCAGAAAGTTAGAGCGGAATAATTTTCTGCATCATATTCAATATTTGAAGGAGAAAGGTTTTTCAAATTATGTACCTATATACCACGCCACGGATGGAAATTATATTTTAAGTGACGGGACGTATAATTATTATTTAATGCCTTGGTTAGAACGTGCAGAAGGAAACGGCGAGGATAATGATCAATACCATAAAATGTTTCAGACACTTGGAACGTTGCATCAAAAAACTGTGAAGGAAGAAACATATACGGAAGAAGATTTAGAAAAACATTATACAACTATATCCGATCGCTGGGAAAATGATGGTGAGATGTTAGAAGAGTTTCTCGTAGAATCTGAATCAAAATGGTATATGTCCCCGTTTGAATTACAATATTGTACGTACTATCATCATGTAATGAGAGCGCGTGAATTTGCAACGAAGCAATTAAATGAGTGGAACGATGCGATGAAAGAAAAAGAGAAAACACGTATTACTTTTGTGCATGGTAACGTGTCACTTAATCATTTTTTATTTGACTATGAGCGAAATGGCTATTTTATTAGTTTGGAAAAATCGAAGTTTGCAACGCCTGTGCAAGATATAGTAGGTTTTTATTCACGGTCTTTAAACACATATCCAATCGCAAGAAGTGATCGGTTTGAATGGTTTCAAATGTATCAAAAAAATTTCCCTTTTACGAAAGAAGAGCAACTACTTATGTTTGCGTATATGACGTATCCATCGCAATTTATTCGGCAAATCCAGTCTTATAAGAAAAGAAGAGATAATCGCAACGAGGAAAATGAACTGCGCGGAGTAAAGAGTTTGCAACAATCGCATTGGCTCGTTAGCAATATAGAATATTTCCTGTCACAATTACAAGCTGCCCAGCAAGGGAACGGGTAAAGTAAAACTTTAATCAGCGGGTGGCGCCAACCTAACTTCTTTGCTTCAGCTGAATTTTGAGGTGGGGTCTTATTGCCCGCAAATAGCGGGATAAAGAAGATAAGTAGAGAATGCTACTTATCTTCTTTATATTCACCCGAAAAGTCATAGTTTTAAATTTATCTTGACGAATAAGGTTTCGTTTTTTACACTATTGTATATAATAATTAACAATCATATAAATGCCTTGAAGGGGAAGAGTATAACATGAAACGTCTTCAGAGAGGAGAATCAGTAGCTGGGAGATTCTCTAGATAGTTATGTTAGAAGGTAGCCCTGGAGCATCTTTTCTGAACAGAATAGTTCTCATTAGGAAAAGACGGATTTGTCCGTTATCAAATTAAGAGTATAAGCAAATTATGAATTTGTTTGTAAATAAAGGTGGTACCGCGATGTCCCTCGTCCTTTTTGGATGAGGGACATTTTTTATTTTAAGGAGGGAAAATAATGTCAAACACGGAAAAGAATTTACCAACTAAATATGATCATATGTCCGTTGAAGAAGGCCTTTATCAATGGTGGCTTGAAGGCAAATATTTTGAAGCAACAGGAGACGAGAAGAAACAACCGTATACAATTGTAATTCCACCTCCGAACGTAACTGGTAAGTTACACTTAGGTCATGCTTGGGATACAACTCTTCAAGATATTTTAACTCGTACGAAGCGTATGCAAGGTTACGATGTGCTATGGCTTCCAGGAATGGACCATGCTGGTATCGCAACACAAGCGAAAGTAGAAGGAAAACTTCGTGAAGAAGGTATTTCACGTTACGATCTTGGCCGTGAGAAATTCCTTGAAAAAGCTTGGGAGTGGAAAGAAGAGTACGCTTCTCACATTCGTCAACAATGGGGGAAAGTTGGTTTAGGACTAGACTATTCTCGCGAACGTTTCACATTAGACGAAGGTTTATCTGATGCGGTTAATAAAGTATTCGTTCAATTATACGAAAAAGGCTTAATTTACCGCGGTGAATATATTATCAACTGGGATCCAGCAACACGCACAGCTCTTTCTGATATTGAAGTAATTCATAAAGAAGTTCAAGGTGCATTCTACCATATGAACTATCCGTTAACAGACGGTTCAGGTCACATTCGCCTTGCTACTACTCGTCCAGAAACGATGCTTGGTGATACAGCGGTAGCAGTTCATCCAGAAGATGATCGTTACAAACATTTAATCGGAAAAACAGTTACACTTCCAATCGTAGGCCGTGAGATTCCGATTATTGCTGATGAGTACGTAGAAAAAGACTTCGGAACAGGCGTTGTAAAAATTACACCAGCTCATGACCCGAACGACTTTGAAGTAGGTAACCGTCATGACTTACCACGCATCTTAGTAATGAACGAAGATGGATCGATGAACGAAAAAGCTGGTAAATATAACGGTATGGATCGTTTCGAATGCCGTAAAGAATTAGTGAAAGACTTACAAGAAGCTGGCGTATTAGTAGAAATCGAGCCACATATGCATTCAGTAGGTCATAGTGAGCGTAGCGGTGCAGTTGTTGAGCCTTACTTATCAACACAATGGTTCGTAAAAATGGCTCCACTTGCTGAAAAAGCAGTAGCGCTTCAACAAAAAGAAGAAGAAAAAGTAACGTTCGTACCAGAGCGTTTTGAAAACACATATTTACGATGGATGGAAAATATTCATGACTGGTGTATTTCTCGTCAATTATGGTGGGGACACCGTATTCCAGCTTGGTACCATAAAGAAACTGGTGAAGTATACGTAGGTACAGAAGCACCAGCAGATATTGAAAACTGGAATCAAGATAACGACGTACTTGATACATGGTTCAGTTCAGCGCTATGGCCATTCTCAACACTTGGTTGGCCAAATGAAGATTCAGCAGACTTCAAACGTTACTATTCAACAGATGCACTAGTAACGGGTTATGACATCATCTTCTTCTGGGTATCTCGTATGATTTTCCAAGGTTTAGAGTTTACAGGCGAGCGTCCATTTAAAGATGTATTAATTCACGGTTTAGTTCGTGATGAGCAAGGTCGTAAGATGAGTAAATCTCTTGGTAACGGTATTGACCCAATGGATGTTATCGAGAAGTACGGTGCAGATGCAATGCGCTATTTCTTATCAACAGGAAGTGCACCAGGTCAAGATTTACGTTTCAGCATGGAAAAAGTAGAATCTACTTGGAACTTCATTAATAAAATTTGGAACGCATCACGTTTCGTATTAATGAACATGGATGATATGAAGTATGAAGAAATCGATTTAACTGGTGAAAAATCAGTTGCAGATAAGTGGATCTTAACTCGCTTAAACGAAACAATCGAGAGTGTAACACGTAACATGGATAAATATGAGTTCGGTGAAGCTGGTCGTTCATTATACAACTTCATTTGGGATGATTTCTGTGACTGGTACATTGAAATGGCGAAACTTCCACTATACGGTGAAGGTGAAGCAGCTAAGAAAACGACTCGTTCTATTTTAGCTTACGTATTAGATCAAACAATGCGTCTATTACACCCATTCATGCCATTCGTAACAGAGAAAATTTGGCAACATTTACCGCATGAAGGCGAATCTATTACAGTAGTTGCGTGGCCAACAGTTCGCGAAGATTTACAAGATACGGAAGCTGCGGCAGAAATGCACCTTCTAGTTGATATCATTCGCTCTGTTCGTAACATTCGTGCAGAAGTAAATACGCCAATGAGCAAAAAAGTTCAAATGCAAATTAAAGCAAAAGATGAGGCTGTACTTGCTCAACTTACGAAAAATAGCTCTTACATTGAGCGTTTCTGTAACCCAAGCGAATTAACAATTCAAACGGACTTACAAGCGCCAGAAAAAGCAATGACTGCAATCGTATCAGGTGCAGAGTTATTCTTACCGTTAGCTGATCTTATCAATCTTGATGAAGAGAGAGCTCGTCTTGAGAAAGAACTTGAGAAGTTCGATAAAGAAGTAGAACGTGTACAGAAGAAACTTTCTAACCAAGGTTTTGTAGCGAAAGCTCCTGCAGCGGTTATTGAAGGAGAGCGTGCGAAAGAGCAAGATTACCTAGAAAAACGCGAAGCAGTTCGTCAACGTCTAGCAGATCTTGAAAAGTAAAAATATTTTTAGAGACTCACTATATTGGTGAGTCTCTTTTCTTTGCGTATAATAGAACTATGAAAGTTGTCTTTTGAAAGGGGAAAAGCATACGTGATACATACATACGAAGAAGCGATAGGGTGGATTCATAGCCGATTGAAATTTGGTATTAAACCAGGATTAGAAAGAATGAATTGGATGCTAGAAGAGCTCGGAAATCCAGAGCGTCATATAAAATGTATTCATCTTGCTGGTACAAATGGAAAAGGTTCAACGTTAACATATATGCGTTACATGTTAGAAGGCGCGAAATATAAGGTAGGAACGTTTACCTCTCCTTACATCGAAACATTTAATGAACGCATTAGTGTGAATGGAACACCAATTGCAGATGAAGAGATTACTGAACTCGTAAAGATGGTAAAACCAGTCGTGGAAAAACTAGATGAAACGGATTTAGGGGAAGCGACTGAGTTTGAAATTATTACTGTTATGGCAATTTGCTATTTCGGTAAAGTCAATTTCTGTGATGTTGTTTTATTTGAAACAGGGCTCGGTGGACGTTTTGATTCTACCAATGTTATACACCCTGTTCTCACGATTATTACGAATATCGGTCACGATCATATGCATATTTTAGGGAATACACTAGGAGAAATTGCATATGAAAAGGCGGGGATTATTAAGTCTGGTGTGCCGGTAATTACTGGTGTAAAAGATGAAGAAGCTTTGCAAGTCATTCAAAATGTTGCAAAGGAAAACCATGCAAACTTATACGAACTTGGCAAGCATTTTACAGCGTTACATAAACAGTCTAACGAAGATGGGGAACAGTTTGATTTTACTTGTCCTTTTACCGCATTTGAAGATTTGCAAATCTCAATGAAAGGTATTCATCAAGTAGGAAATGCAGCGCTAGCACTTATGGCAGTAATGTATGTAAAAACATATTTATCATTTTTAATTGAGGAAGAGGGAATAAGAACGGGATTACGGGAAGCGTATTGGATTGGGCGCTTTGAAAAGCTACAAAGTAACCCGGATATTATTATAGATGGTGCTCATAATCCAGAAGGTATCGAAAGCCTTGTGAAGACAGTAGAAGCGCATTACAAAGATAAAAATGTAATAGTTTTATTTACTGCCCTTGGTGATAAACAATTGCATAACATGGTAGGCCGATTAGAAACCATTGCAGATGAAATGATTTTTACAACATTCGCCTTTGATCGTGCTATTTCTGCAGACAAGCTTGCATCATATTCACAAAAAGAATCAAAATTAGTTTTTGAAAATTGGAAAGAGGCAATTGATACAAAAGTTGAAATGATAGGGGAAAATGATGTTTTTATCATAACAGGTTCTCTTTATTTCATTTCTGAAGTTCGAAAATATATTCGAGAGAAAAACTAGATAGTCTTTACTATCTAGTTTTTTTGTTCTACAAATGAAGTCAAATGCATACATATAAGATAAATATATAGGGTTATTTGGCGAATTCCTCTGACAAATATCTCGTTTTTTTGTGAAATGAATATGATATGATGCGGACAACGATAAGAGGTGAGGTGTGAGTGTATGGACAAGCAATCACGAACGATCTCAGTGAAAGTGAATGGAACAGAAGCGAAGTATGAGGAAAAGAAGAAAGATGAATTTGAATGGATGGTAGTAGAAAGTGAACGACCTAAAAATGTTGTTCCGTTTCAAAAAGCGAAATCAGTGTCTGTGGAAAAATACCGAAAGAAGTGGAGTAATACATTAATTGCAATCGTTGCAACCGCAATTATTATCGGTACGGCGTTTGGAATGGGGATGCTTCATTTACTTACTGGACAAGGAACAACAGGAGGAAGTGAAGTAACTGCTTCAAGGCCGACTGGAAATGGAGAATCAAAGGTGGGTGGAACGGCAGAACAAACACCAGCACCGAAAGAAGAAAAACAAAAGGCGCAGACAGGAACGTCATTGGATCCGATGAAATTATTCTTTGTTCAAGGGGGGCTTTATTCTTCTGAAGAAAAGGGACAGGCAGCTCTTGAAGAATGGAAAGGCAATGGGGGCATTGGTGCTTTGAGACCGAGCGGGGATAAGTATGCAATAGTTGTTGGTATTGCTAGCGATGAACAGGCTATAAATCAATTAATGACTAAGTATAAAAATGATGGTGTCTCCGTTTTAAAAAAGAACTGGGATATAACAGATAAAGCATTGCTGAAAGATGATAAAGAAGTAGGAACATTTTTAACAAAAGTGCAGCCATTATATACTCATTTAGCAAAATATGCTTCTAGCGTACAAGTTGGTGGAAAAAGCAGCGCAAAAGATATAGAAGTGATTGAAAAAGAATGGAAAGCGATTGAAAAAGAAGGGAAAAGTATGAAGCGAGAAGAAGCAAAGAAACTGTATATGTATACGTCGGTAGCTGTACAAACAGTAAAAGATGGGAAAATGGATAAGGAATCTTTGGCGAAATTAAATCAAGTTATTATTGATGGCTTACTCTCGTATGAAAAAATTGTTTCGTAGAAAGTGAAATGATAGGATAATAAAATGAGTAAGAAAGAAGTACATGTACTTCTTTCTTTTCTTTTGAATTTAGAGCAAAGTGCTTTCTCTATGACAGGAATATAATCGTATGCAATAAAGAAGTGTTATTTTTAGTTAGAGAAATTAATATTTCTTTCATTTGTGGGCAAACTATTCCTTTGATACGATTGATATAAATTGTTCTGCTTCATGTGAGAAAGGAAGGAGAAAATATGAAAAAAATAATTTTAGCTTCAGGGTCACCTCGGAGGAAGGAATTGCTTGAGTTAGCTAGCGTACCATTTGAAATCGTTGTAAGTGAAGTAGAGGAAACAATTGGTGCATATTCATCGCCTTCTGATATTGTAATGTCGCTTGCCTTGCAAAAAGCATCAGCGGTTGCAGAAAATAATAGTGATCACATTGTGTTAGGTGCAGATACAATTGTTACATATGAGTCGCGTATCCTTGGTAAGCCTTCTAATGAGGATGAGGCGAAAGAGATGTTACAATTACTATCTGGGAAAACACATGAAGTGTATACAGGTGTTGCGATTATATTAAAAGAAAAAACGGTTACTTTTTATGAGCGTACAGAAGTTACATTTTGGGAGTTAACAGAAGAGGAAATTGATACATACGTCGCGTCGAAAGAACCTCTTGATAAAGCAGGTAGTTATGGGATTCAAGGTAAAGGATCTATTTTCGTTCAACATATTCAAGGGGACTACTATAGTGTAGTTGGCTTACCAATTGCACGTCTCGTTCGGGAATTAAAACAATTTGATATTGATGTAACCCATGCGTAAAATTGCATGGGGTTTTCTTTGAGAGAACAAATAAAGGGGTGGAGAAATGAACGGTATTCGTGATGTTGTAAGAGAAGAACAGCCACGGGAGCGTTTATTGTTAGAAGGTGCTGGAAGTTTATCAAATCGAGAGCTTCTCGCAGTGTTACTCAGAACAGGTTCTAAAGAAGAAACAGTTTTAAAGTTGTCAGATAAAATTTTACACCAATTTGATGGCTTACGTATGTTGAAAGATGCAACATTAGAAGAGCTAATTAGTATACATGGTATTGGGATTTCAAAGGCATCGCAACTTATGGCAGCCTTTGAACTAGGCAGAAGAATGGTACGTTTAGAATATCAAAATAGATATAGTATTCGAAGTCCAGAAGATTGTGCGAAATACATGATGGAAGAAATGCGTTTTTTACAACAAGAGCATTTTGTTTGTTTATATTTAAATACAAAAAATCAAGTTATACATAGGCAAACGATCTTTATTGGAAGTTTAAACACGTCAATTGTACACCCGAGGGAAGTTTTTAAAGAAGCCTTCCGTCGTGCAGCAGCCTCTATCATATGTCTTCATAACCATCCCTCAGGAGATCCCACGCCGAGCCGTGAAGATATTGAAGTAACCAAACGCTTAGTAGAATGCGGTCAGATTATCGGAATTGAAGTGCTTGATCATATTATAATAGGTGACCATAAATTCGTGAGTTTAAAGGAAAAAGGTCATATTTAAGACTATGCTTTTTACTTATTTTGTTTTATAATGTGATTTATGAGTTTTTTGTAGAAATTTATCTACAAAAAGGATAAAGATATAAAAAACGTACTGTTTTTATAATATAAAGTAAGAAAAAATGAGTCCGTGAAAACAAGAAAGGAAGATAAATAATATGTTTGGATTTGGTGGATTTACTCGCGATCTTGGAATAGACTTAGGAACTGCGAACACGCTTGTATATGTAAAAGGAAAAGGTGTAGTTTTACGTGAACCTTCAGTAGTTGCGTTACAAACTGATACGAAACAAATCGTTGCTGTAGGTAGCGATGCAAAACAAATGATTGGTCGTACACCAGGGAACGTTGTGGCACTTCGCCCGATGAAAGACGGTGTAATTGCTGATTATGAAACAACTGCAACAATGATGAAATATTACATTCAACAAGCTCAAAAATCAAACGGTTTCTTCTCACGTAAGCCGTATGTAATGGTATGTGTACCATCTGGTATTACAGCTGTAGAAAGACGTGCAGTAATCGATGCGACTCGTCAAGCGGGTGCTCGTGATGCTTATCCTATCGAAGAGCCATTTGCAGCAGCAATTGGTGCAAACTTACCTGTTTGGGAACCAACTGGTAGTATGGTTGTTGATATCGGTGGTGGTACAACAGAAGTTGCAATTATTTCTTTAGGTGGTATTGTAACAAGCCAGTCAGTTCGTGTTGCTGGTGATGATATGGATGATTCAATCATTCAGTACATTAAGAAAAGCTATAACTTAATGATTGGTGAAAGAACAGCTGAAGCATTAAAATTAGAAATTGGTTCTGCAGGCGAGCCAGAAGGTATCGAGCCTATGGAAATTCGCGGTCGTGATTTAGTAAGTGGTTTACCAAAAACAGTACTAATTCAGCCAGAAGAAATTGCAGATGCATTAAAAGATACAGTAGATGCGATTGTAGAATCAGTTAAAAATACGTTAGAAAAAACGCCACCTGAATTAGCGGCTGATATTATGGACCGCGGTATCGTATTAACAGGCGGCGGGGCATTACTACGTAATTTAGATAAAGTAATTAGTGAAGAAACGAAAATGCCAGTTCTTGTTGCAGAAGATCCATTAGATTGCGTAGCAATTGGAACAGGTAAAGCATTAGACAATATCGATCTTTTCAAAACTGCTGCTCGATAATATTGCAAAATAAAAATCAGTGAAATTAAGAGGGTGTGAACGTGCCACAGTTTTTCTTAAACAAAAGATTAATTGTTTTGTTGGTTAGTATTATTCTTCTCGTGGCATTGATTGGAATCTCATTGAAAGAACGGAACAGTTTAACATGGCCAGAGCAGTTTGTTAAAGACACTGTGGGTGTTGTAGAACGTGTATTCCAAAAGCCAGCGAAATACGTAGCTGGATTCTTCGAAAATGTAGAAGATGTAAAGCGCACGTATGAAGAGAATAAAGAATTAAAAGCAAAATTAGATAATTATGCAGGTCTATCAGGGAAAGTAAAACAACTAGAAGATGATAACAAGAAGCTACAAGAGCTAACTGGTAAAAAAGAGTTAAATAGCGGGTATACTGAAATTCCAGCTACTGTTGTTTCTCGTAATCCAGATAAATGGTACGATTTAATTGGAATTGATAAAGGGGCACAGCAAGGAATTAAAAAAGATATGGCTGTAGTAACTTCACAAGGGTTAGTTGGAAGAGTGAAAAGTGTATCTCAGTTTACATCATCAGTAGAATTACTAAGTTCTATGAGCCGAACAAATCGCGTTTCTGCTATTGTACAAGGGCAAGAGAAAATCTTTGGTTTGATTGAAGGTTATGACAAAGAAAAACAATTACTTCTTTTCACAAAGATTGGCTCTGATGCACCGGTAGAAAAAGATCAACTAGTTGTAACATCTGGACTTGGTGATATTTTCCCGAAAGGTCTTGTAATTGGAAAAATCGTTGATGTTCAGCCGGATGCATATGGCTTAACAAAAACAGCTTATGTAAAACCTGCCGCTGATTTAAATGACGTAGAGCATATTACGGTTGCTAAACGTGCAACACCTTCAGCGCCATTAGAATAGGAGGAGAAGAAGAGATGATGAAGATATTAAAAAGAGCAGCTCTTCCTCTTTTGCTCCTTTTTGTGTTTCTATTTGAAAATATGTTTGCTACTGTTGTTCCAACGGATGTGTTTTGGAAAGACAGTATAGCAGCACCGCATTTCTTTATAATCGTCTTATGTTTTATTACAGTGTATTATAGTCCGGTCCAAGGGATTTATTACGGACTATTATTTGGCTTCTTATTTGATACCGTATACACAGAACTTGTCGGGATATATATTTTTGCTTATCCGATTTTAGCTTATTTAGTTTATAGTGTGATGAAAGTATTACAATTGAATTTATTTATTGTTGTTTCTATCATATTAGCTAGCATTGTAGCACTAGAGTATTATGTGTATGGCTTCTTAACTTTGTTAGGACGTACTCATATGCCAGCGCATGTCTTTTTCACAGATCGTCTCCTTTCTACTTTATTGTTAAATGCTATTTTCTTATTGATAGTTTGTTTCCCACTGAGACGATATATAGTGCGTCTTTCAAAAGCGATGGAAGAAAAAGAAAAAAGGATTTTCTAATTTTATGTCGAATTGAATCGGTGGGGTGAACTTTAGTGGAAGAAAAAAAGCAACAAAATGTAACGATAAAAGGGACAAAAGATGGGATAACGCTTCATTTAGATGATTGTTGTTCATTCTCAGAATTATTGATGGAATTAGACGAAAAACTTTCTACACATTACTACGATGGTGATGGGCGCTCTTTAATTGAAGTGCATGTGAAAGTAGGAAATCGTTATTTAACAGAAGTCCAACAAGAAGAGATTCGTACGTTAATTCGTAATAAAAAGAATCTTGTTGTGGATTCAATTGAAAGTGATGTTATCACTAAAGCAGAAGCAATAGCTTGGAAAGAAGAAACAGAAATTGTCCCTATTTCCAAAATTGTTCGCTCTGGACAAGTTTTACATGTAAAAGGAAATTTGTTGTTAATTGGAGATGTTAATCCAGGCGGAACGGTTATCGCTGGGGGGAATATTTTTGTCGTAGGATCATTAAGAGGAATTGCACATGCTGGGTATTATGGGGATTCAGATGCTGTAATCGCTGCATCTGTTATGAACCCGATGCAACTTCGAATTAGTGATGTGGCAATGCGGGCTCCGGAAGAGAAAGAAGACGGAGCGGAGGCGGCAGAATGTGCGTATATTAATGAGAACAATCACATTGTTGTCGATCGCCTGCAACTTCTCACTCATCTTAGACCTAATTTAACAAAGTTAGAAAGGGGAATTGTATAGCTGTGGGAGAGGCAATAGTAATTACATCTGGAAAAGGCGGAGTAGGTAAAACTACTACATCTGCGAACATTGGTACGGCCCTAGCGTTATCTGGAAAGAAAGTGTGCTTAATTGACACAGATATCGGTCTTCGAAATTTAGACGTAGTAATGGGGCTGGAAAATCGTATTGTATTTGATCTTGTTGATGTCGTTGAAGGGCGTTGCCGTTTACCTCAGGCTCTTATTAAAGACAAACGTTTTGATGATCTTTATTTATTACCTGCAGCACAAACGAGTGATAAATCAGCGGTAACACCTGAACAAATGGATGAATTAATACAAGTATTACGTCAAGATTATGATTACATATTAATCGATTGTCCTGCGGGGATTGAGCAGGGATTTAAAAATGCGGTAGCTGGTGCGGATAAAGCAATCGTTGTTACGACTCCAGAAGTATCCTCAATGCGCGATGCGGATCGTATTATTGGGCTTTTAGAAAAAGAGGATATTGAACCACCGAAACTTGTTATTAACCGTGTACGTAGTCATATGCTTCATGAACAGGATATGTTAGATGTTGATGAAATTGTACGTACATTGTCAATTGAGCTTCTTGGTGTTGTCGAAGATGACGATGAAGTTATTCGAGCTACAAATACAGGTGAACCTGTGGCGTTGCAACCAAGCGGAAAAGCAGCGTTGGCTTATCGTAATATTGCAAGACGCTTGTTAGGTGAGAATGTACCATTACAAGCATTTGAACAAGAAAAGGTATCGGTATTTGCAAAGGTGAAAAACTTCTTTGGAATCCGTTAAGAGCACTTCGCACATATGCGAGGTGCTTTCTTTTTTCTTCACACGAATATCTTTCTTTCTTAGCTCATACATATGTACAAACTGTATACAACTGTTTCTATTGAAATTAGCTTAACGAAAGAAAGGAGACAGTATGAAGAATAGACGCGTAGAAGAAATTAAAAAGCGGATTGCAAAAAGGAAGGCCGAGCAAGAAAGGATGGAGGAAGAACAGTATTTTACCGGAGGGAATTTTGATAGCGAAACAGTAGTTATTGAAGATGGAGAAAAGGAAATGCATCCTTTATTTCGAAAGGAAGTCTTTTTCTTCAAAGTTTTATTATCGGCCATATTAGTTCTTTCGGTTGCTATTTTATATAAGAATGCTCCTTCTTCATTCAATGGAGCTAAAGCTGTTACAGAAAAAGTGATGAAAGAGGAATTTCAGTTTGCTACTGTAGCGAAATGGTACGAAAAGCAATTTGGAAAACCGCTCGTATTCTATTCGCCAAACGAGAAAAAAGAAGGAAGTATTCAGCAAAAAGATTATGCAATTCCCGCTTCTGGAAAGGTAATGCAAGGGTTTCAAAAAAATGGCCAAGGTGTATTTGTCCAAACAGCTACAAATGCAACGGTTGAGTCAGTGAATGAAGGATTAGTTGTTTTTGCGGGTAAGAAAGAGGAACTTGGAAATACAGTTCAAATTCAACATGCAGATGGTACGGAGTCATGGTATGCAAACTTAAACGATATGTCAGTGAAATTATATGATTACGTTTCAAAGAAACAAAAAATTGGAACGGTGAGTAATGATACAAATGATAAAAATGGAAAGTTTTATTTCGCGATAAAAAAGAATGAAAAATTTATTGATCCGATCCAGGTGATATCATTTGATTAAATATAGAGACGTTTTGACGAAAATTTCCGTGCATCCATTATTTTGGGTTATTATTGTCATTGGTATTTTTACTGCACGTTTTAAAGAGTTACTACTGTTATTTTGTATCGTTCTTATTCATGAACTTGGGCATGCTATTGCAGCAGCACACTATAATTGGCGTATAAAAAGAATTCAGCTTTTGCCGTTTGGTGGCGTGGCCGAGCTTGAGGAACATGGTAATAAGTCATTGAAAGAGGAACTTGTTGTCGTAATTGCAGGGCCGATTCAACATGTTTGGATGATGCTGGTAGGTTATATGTTGTTTGAAGCCGGTTGGTTGAATGCAGATTTATATTATTTCTTTATGTGGAATAATATAATTATTTTAGCGTTTAATTTACTCCCTATTTGGCCGTTAGATGGCGGGAAAGTATTGTTTAATATACTATCATATCGTTTTCCTTATTTACAAGCACATGAAAAGATGATGAAATTGTCATGTGTTTTTTTTGGTGTAATATTAGGATGGCAGTTGCTCTGGAATAGTAACAATATTATGATGTGGGTACTACTCATATTTTTGGCAGTGTCGTTATATCAAGAGTGGAAACAAAGACGGTATGCATTTATGCGTTTTTTATTAGAACGTTATTATGGAAATAAAAGAGGGATTGAAAAGATTGCACCTATTGAAGTGCAATCAGAAGATCATTTATATAAGATATTCACAAAATTTCGTAGAGGATATAAGCATTCTATTATCGTCCGTGGAAAATATAAAGAGCATTACACATTGGATGAAAATGAATTGCTCTATGCATATTTTACTGAAAAACGAACAACCTCATCAGTTGAAGAATTAATCGGTTAGTGTTGACGATAGCACTAACCTTTTATTATTGTAAAAGCAAAGAAGATTATAAAGTGAGGAAATAATTTTGAAAACGTTATATGTGAATTACGCTGGTTCGGAAAAGCGCGTTGCAATTGAAGAGAAGAAAAAGATTGTTGAGTTTTTATGGAAACGTAATGAAGAGCAAGAGATTGTTGGGCATATTTATGTTGGACGTATCGTAAGAACAATTGCTGGAATGAACGCAGCTTTTGTAAATATAGGTTTAGAAAAACATGCGTATCTTTCATACGATGATGTACCACCTTCTTATCGTATACATGAAGGGCAAGCGATACTCGTACAGGTTGTGAAAGAGGCAATTGATACGAAAGGGCCTAAATTGACAGCGAATATAGAATTTACCGGGAAATATGTCGTTTATATGCCGTTTGATGAGATGCGAGCTGTTTCTCGGAAAATAAAAAATAATAAAAGAAGACAACAGTTACTTGAAATTGAAGTAGAAGGAACGGGAGGTTACATTTTCCGCTCTGCTTCTGAAAAAGGGGAAATTGAAGAAATACAAGCTGAAATGCAAGGGTTACAACAGTTGTATGAAGAGTTAAAAAGAAAAGAGGATCAAGGAAAGGCGCCGTTATTACTTCATCGACCGGCGACCTTTTTAGATCGTGTATTTCAAGAGAATCCAATTGAAACAATTGAAAAAGTAGTTGTAGATACAAGAAGTATAGTAAAAGAGTTAGAAGACAAAGTTGGAAAAGAAAAAGTATCTTTTTATAATGAAAAGTCTTCGATGTTTAACCATTTTGGAATAGAGCGTGAAATTGAGAAAGCACTCCAAAAAATTGTGTGGCTTCCAAATGGTGCTTATTTAATTGTAGAGCAAATGGAGACGATGACTGTAATTGATGTGAATACGGGCAAGTTTACTGGAAAACAAAATTTACAAGATACAGTACTTCGCACAAATGAGATGGCAGCTGAAGAAATTGCACGCCAATTAAGACTTCGTGATATTGGTGGTATGATATTAATTGATTTTATTAATATGAAAAAAAGAGAAGATAAAGAAAAGGTAAGAGAATGTCTCATAGCTGCTATGAAAGATGATCGTACTTATACAAGAGTACTTGGATTTACTGAGTTAGGAATTTTGGAGATGACACGAAAACGTAAAAAACATTCTTTACGTGACGTATTACTAGAAGAGTGTGTATCTTGCAAAGCGACGGGTTATGTAATGTCGTATGAAACAATTGCGTATGAGCTAGAGAGAGAATTAATCACATATGGCAACATAGAGGATGAGGCAGTATTAATCGCTGCGCCTAAAGAACTGCAAAAACAATTTTTGCAAAAAGAATTACAAAAAAATATTCCATTTGAAATTTATTTCAAAGATGATATTATCGAAAAGTACGCTATTATCCGTTTTGGAAGTAAAAAAGAAATTGTAGAACGGAAAAAATAGTTAGTAGAAGATTCATTGACAATACTCAATGAATTATGGTAACATCTTTATGTTATAGTTTATAGCACCTAAACGGCTATATGCTACAACCGCACAAGACAGGTTCCCTAAAGGCATTTATGTCTACCTCGTTTTTGGCGAGTCTTAGTAATTAAGAGGAGGTGCAAGTATGTACGCAATTATCGAAACAGGTGGAAAACAAATTAAAGTTGAAGCTGGTCAAGCAATCTACATTGAAAAATTAGATGTTGAAGCTGGTGAAACTGTTACTTTTGACAAAGTTCTTTTCGTTGGTGGCGAAAACGTTAAAGTTGGTAGCCCAGTTGTAGAAGGTGCAACAGTTACTGCGAAAGTTGAAAAACAAGGTCGCGCTAAGAAAATCATCGTTTTCAAATACAAAGCGAAAAAGAACAATCGTAAGAAACAAGGTCATCGTCAACCTTACACTAAGCTAGTTGTTGAAGCTATCAACGCTTAATTCTGGTTAACATGATTAAAATTACGATAAGTCGCACGAAATTAGGAAGTATCCAATCATTTAAAATGACTGGACATGCCGATTATGCGCCACATGGACAAGACCTTGTCTGTGCTGGAACTACAGCGGTTGTGTTTGGTTCTATAAATGCAGTGGAAGAACTTTGTAATGTGCAGGCAACTATTGAACTCGGAAGTGATGGCGGATTCTTAACGTATGAATTGCCTAATGATTTAGACGTTCATGCAGCAGAAAAAGCACAGATACTTTTAGAAGGATTGGTTGTTTCGCTTAAGACGATCGAACTTGATTACGGAAAGTATATCCGTTTAATAGAAAAAGTGCAGGAGGTGTAACGTATGTTAAGATTAGATCTTCAGTTTTTCGCATCTAAGAAAGGTGTAGGTAGTACAAAGAACGGTCGTGACTCTCAGTCAAAACGTCTTGGTGCTAAACGCGCAGATGGTCAAACGGTTTCAGGTGGTTCAATTCTTTACCGTCAACGCGGTACAAAAATTTATCCAGGTGTTAACGTTGGTCGTGGTGGCGATGACACTTTATACGCGAAAGTTGACGGCGTAGTACGCTTTGAGCGTCTTGGCCGTGACCGCAAACAAGTGAGCGTATATCCTGTTGCTCAAGAAGCATAAGAACTCACGGAAAACTCTAACCTGAGTGCAGGTTAGAGTTTTTCTATATTAAGGGGTATCTAAATGAATGAAAAATGGACAATTATAGATGCATTGCGCCATTCAAGACATGATTGGCTCAATCGTATGCAGATGGTGAAAGGAAACCTTTCACTTGGAAAAGTGGAAGAAATTCATAGTCTCATCGATCGTTTTGTCCAAGAAGCGAGACAAGAATCCAATCTGATGGGGCTATCAATGCCTTTATTTTCAGAGTGGATTTTAACATATAATTGGAAACAGCAGCCGTGCTTATTGGAGTACGAAGTATTAGGGAAATTACATAACTTATCTCACTTAGATGAGACTGTATGTACATGGACGAATCAATTTTTCTCAATGCTTCAGCATAGTTTAGACGTATATGTTGAAAATTATGTTTGTATCACAATTGAATGTGACGCGGAGAATGCTCGTTTCTTTTTTGATTTTCGTGGTAAGCTAACGAGTGTAGAAGAACTACAAAATTGGCTTGCGACCCAAAACAATAAATGGTATTCCATTTCTTATACAGTGCGAGACGAAGAAGTCTCAGTTATATTACAACCAATTGAAAAAAGTGTGGTGAAATAATGTTTGTAGATCAGGTCAAGATATATGTAAAAGGCGGCGACGGTGGTAACGGTATGGTTGCGTATCGTCGTGAGAAGTATGTTCCTAAAGGTGGCCCAGCAGGCGGTGACGGCGGTAAAGGTGCAGATGTTGTTTTCGTAGTTGAGGAAGGCTTACGTACATTAATGGACTTCCGCTACCAACGTCATTTCAAAGCTGATCGCGGTCAGCACGGAATGAGTAAAGGTCAGCACGGGCGTAAATCTGAAGATTTACTTGTAAAGGTTCCACCAGGAACAGTAGTAAAAGATGAAAAAACTGGTCAAATTCTTGCCGATTTAGTAACGCATGGACAAACTGCTGTAATTGCAAAAGGTGGCCGTGGTGGCCGTGGTAACTCACGTTTTGCAACAGCTACGAACCCAGCGCCAGAAATCGCTGAGAACGGGGAACCAGGTCAAGAGCGTGATGTCATTCTAGAACTTAAAGTACTAGCGGACGTTGGACTTGTTGGATTCCCAAGTGTAGGTAAATCTACATTATTATCTGTTGTATCATCAGCGCGTCCGAAAATTGCAGAGTATCACTTCACAACAATCGTTCCGAATCTTGGTGTTGTTGAAACTGGTGATAACCGCAGCTTCGTTATGGCTGACCTTCCAGGACTAATTGAAGGCGCACATGCTGGCGTCGGACTTGGACACCAATTCTTACGTCATATTGAGCGTACACGTGTAATCGTGCATGTTATTGATATGTCTGGTTTAGAAGGCCGTGAGCCATATGAAGATTACGTAACGATTAATAATGAATTGAAAGAATACAATCTTCGCTTAACTGAGCGTCCACAAGTTGTTGTTGCAAACAAAATGGATATGCCAGATGCAGAAGAAAACTTACAAGCATTTAAAGAGAAAGTGGGAGACGAAGTAAAAATCTTCCCAATCTCAGCTGTAACAAGACAAGGTGTTCGTGACTTACTGTTTGAAGTAGCAAACTTAATAGAAACAACACCAGAATTCCCAATACATGAAGTTGCGGATGAGTCTGATACAAGTGTAATGTACAAATTTGATACTGAAGGTGTTAAATTTGAAATTACACGTGAAAGTGATGGCACGTTTGTTATCTCTGGTTACGATATCGAGAAAACATTCAAGATGACAGACTTCTCACGTGATGAATCTATACGTCGTTTCGCTCGTCAAATGCGCGGAATGGGTATTGATGAAGCGCTTCGTGCACGTGGTGCAAAAGACGGAGATATTGTGAAAATTCTTGAATATGAATTTGAATTTATCGATTAAGACTGCCGAAATACGGCAGTCTTTTTTTTATATCGTAAAAATCGGATTTATATAGGAAAAAATCCCCACTAATTAAATTTTCAATTTATAATGGAAAAAGGAGTAAATGTAGAAGAATTCTTTTATGGGGAGAAAAAGAACATGTATAAAATATTAATTGTAGAAGACGATGAGAAAATTGCGGGAATATTAGAGGAGCATTTAGAAAGGTATGGCTATCAATCATTTAGAGCAAGTGATTTACGTCATATAAAAGATGAGTTTGTAAAAATAAATCCTCATCTTGTGTTACTTGATATTAATTTACCGTACTTTGACGGTTTTTATTGGTGTCGTCAAATTCGTACTGTATCGAATGCGCCGATTATTTTTGTTTCTGCAAGAACAGGGGAAATGGATCAAGTAATGGCGATTGAAAATGGCGGCGATGATTATATTACGAAGCCATTCCATTTAGATATCGTAATGGCAAAGGTGAAGAGTGCGCTTCGCCGTGGCTATGGAGAGTATGCCTCTGCTGCTGAGAGTGATTGTTTAGGTGTAAATGGACTGTTGTTATTCCCGTCCCAGCATATCGTTGAGTGGCAGGGACAACAAACTGAACTGACAAAAAATGAGTTTTACTTATTAGAGTGTTTAATGAAACAGGTGAATCAATATGTAACGCGTGAAGAACTGTTAGAAGCTCTATGGGATGAAGTAGCATTTGTGGATGATAATACATTAACCGTAAATGTAAAACGTGTAAGGAAGAAACTAGAAGAGCTAGGCATTAAAAATGCAATTGTAACGAAACGTGGATATGGTTATGCGCTTCTTACAGAGTGGGGCGAAGGGCATGAAGGTTAAAAATTACCTCATGGACCGCTTTTCTTTAATACTTTCTTATATTGTTAGCCTTTGTTTATTTGGGCTTGTTTTGCAGTTGCAAAGTCTTTTAGAAAAGAAATCCATTGATTGGAGTACGTGGTTATATGGACTTTTATTAGGAACAGTTGTGTTTACTGTATACCTCATTTACGATTACCGAAAACGGAGTGTGTTTTTAAAGAGTATCAAAAAGTATGTTACTGGCGGAAATACATTACATGACTCTTTACTTATTGATGAATCTTATACATTAGAGCAAGAAATGGTCGTTGAATCTTTTACGTTATTAAGACAGCAATATATGAATGAAGTTCATAAACAGCATGCGAAAGAGCAACAGCAAATGATATTTATGAACCAATGGATTCACCAAATGAAAACACCAGTATCTGTTATTGAATTATTGTTGCAGAAGTTTGGCAAGGAGCATCGTGAGGCAAGAGCAACAGTTGAAAGTATTCGTGAAGAAAATAACCGTATACTAAATGGTTTAGATTTAGCGTTACATATGGCAAGGCTAGAGCAGTTTGCGAAGGATTATAAAGTAGAAGTAGTAAATGTTATAGATGTCGTGCGAGGTATTATTAATGAAAATCGAAAATCCTTCATTCAATCGTCTGTATTTCCGAAAGTGATGTTTGAAGAAGATACTTGTATGGTTGCATCTGATAGAAAATGGCTGAGTATTGCTATAGGTCAAATTGTTGTAAACGCAATCAAGTATACAAAAATTTCAGCGGCAGAGAAAAAAGAAATTCAATTTCAAATTGAAGAGAAAAATCAAAAGGTGTTATTACATATTAAGGACAATGGAATTGGTATTCCAGAGCAAGACGTAAAGCGCATATTTGATCCATTCTTTACGGGAATAAATGGACGTAAAACGAGAGAAGCGACTGGGATGGGCTTATATATTACGAAGGAAATTTGCGATAATTTACATCATGGAATATATGTTCAATCGGCTGAAGGAGAAGGAACAACATTCACGTTCCAATTTGCAAAAGATGAAGAGTATCATACATTAATGAGAAAAATGACAAAACTGTAAGATAACAAAACGTTTTGTAAGGGAAATCACTCGTTTCTTTTTCTTATTTTTCTTATAGTAAATGTAAGAAGAAAACACATAGGGGGATTAGAAATGAGTGTTCTTGAAGTAAAAGGATTAACGAAGGTGTACCAATCAAAAGGTTCAGTAGCGACGACTGCTTTAAACGATATAAATTTTAAAATAGAAGAAGGCGAATTTGTAGGGATTATGGGTCCTTCAGGAAGCGGAAAAACGACGCTTTTAAATTTATTAGCAACAATTGATAAGCAAACTTCAGGTCATGTGCTTGTAAATGGTGAAGAAATTAATCAAATGCGTGCTGCAAAATTAGCGGAGTTTCGCCGTACACATTTAGGGTTCATTTTCCAAGATTTTAACTTACTTGATACGTTATCCATTAAAGAAAACATAATTTTACCGCTTGTAATGGCGAAAAAACCTGTAAATGAAATCGATGCGAAAGTACTGGAAATTGCGAAGTTTTTAAGCATCGAAGAAATTTTAAATAAAAAAGTATACGAAGTATCAGGCGGACAACAACAACGTGCAGCAGCAGCGAGAGCAATCATTCATGAACCGACGTTAATTTTAGCAGATGAGCCAACTGGAAACTTAGATTCAAAGTCAGCGAAATCGCTAATGGGCGCTCTACAAGATTTACACGAGCAAAAGAAAGTAACGATTGCAATGGTTACGCACGATCCAGTAGCGGCTAGTTATTGTGAACGTATCCTTTTCATACGCGATGGAGAAATTTTCTCGGAAATACATAAAGGAAGAACGAAACAAGCCTTTTTCCAAGAGATTCTGGACGTACTTGCGATGCTAGGAGGAGAGTATCATGAACTTTCGCCAGCTCGCGCTTAATAACGTAAAAGGAAATTGGCGTAACTATAAAGCGTTTCTTATAAGTAGTTGTTTATCGATTGTCGTATTTTTCATGTATGCTTCTTTTATTTATCATCCAGATGTCGTAAGCGGTAATATTAGTATGAGGAAGATGATCACAAAAGGATTAGAATCGATGAATTATATTGTGGTCATCTTCTCGGCACTCTTTATTTTATATGCAAATTCAACGTTTTTACGAGCAAGAAAAAAAGAGTTTGGTCTACTAACATTAATTGGCGGAACGAAATCGCAGCTCGGCCGAATGATTATATTAGAGCAACTGATGTTAGGTAGTATTGCAATTGTAGTTGGTATTGGGGCTGGAATGCTTTGTTCAAAATTATTTTTCCAAGCGTTAAGCGTATTATTGAAAATAGATAAGACACTTCCACTCGTTTGGAATAGTAAAGCAATTCTTATTACAGCTGGTGTATACTTTATTCTATTTTTAATTCTATCATTGTTTAGTGTTTGGACAGTCGGGCGCTTGCAAATTATTGATTTATTAAGAGAAGCAAGAAAGCAAAAAGTAGAGCCGTTTGCATTTACATGGTTATGTGTAGTTGGTATAGGATGTATTATTGCTGCGTATGTACTTAGCTTCCAAGTAACGTTTCTGAATTTCCTCATCCTCTTTTTACCGGTTGTAGGACTGACAATTGGCGGAACGTATTTACTATTTACACAAGGTAGTACAGTCGTATTAAAAGCATTGCAAAAACGAAAACAATCTTTTTATACGTACCCAAATATGTTCGTCCTTAGTAACCTTATTTATAAAATGAAAGATAATGCTCGTTTTCTATTTGTAATTTCTATTATTACGGCGGTTGTATCCTCGGCAGTTGGCACGCTTTACGTATATTTTGAAAATTTGAGTGCGAAAACGGTAGAACTTACACCACACGCTATTTCATATGAGGAAAAGGGGTTAAATACGCATAGCCTTATTAATGAAGAAAAGGTACAGGAGCTTGTGAAGAGACATGGGTTTGAAGATGCGCGAAAAGTAACCTACGTTAAACTACCGGCAACACAGAAAATAACGTTGTTTAATAGTGAACATGAAGTACCGATGACGATTATTTCAGAAAAAGAATATAATGCAGAAGTGCGTGAACAAAAGAGAGAGCAAGTTACAGAAGTTCATAATGCACCAGGTAGTGCAACAATGGTTATGGTTGATATGTCAAATGAACTGATGAAGCTAGACCGCACGAAACCGTATGAATTTACAATTAACGGACAAAAGCAGTCTGTTCAATTAAATAATCCAACGCAGTATTCTGTTTTTAATGATAGTGAATATCTCGTTGTAAGTGATCAAGATTTTGAGAAGTATGCAAAACTCGTACCAGATGAAGAAAAGACGAAATATTACGGTTATTATATTGAGGATTGGAAAAGTACAGAAGATCTTGTATTAGATTTGAAAAATGAAATTGCACCAGAAAAGCAAGGAGAATTGAGAAATTCAGTGTTTGCGTATAAGGATATAAGAGAAGGTGGAGCGATTACAATGTTCATCGGTTTCTTCGTGGCGGTACTATTCTTCTTCTTCGCTTGTAGTATGACATACTTTAAATGGTTTAACGATAAAGAACAAGATCGCATTCAATTTAAATCGTTAAAGAGAATCGGTATGACAGATAAAGAAATTCGCAAAATTGCGATTCGACAAATGGGAGTTATCTTCTTTATACCAATTTTAATCGGTTCCATTCATAGTGGATTTGCTCTTCATACGTTAGGGAAAATGCTTTATATTAATTTGTGGAAATCAGGTGCGCTTGTAATTGGAGCATACATTTTAGCTTCTGCCATTTACTTTATGATCGCGCAAAGAGGATATTTAAAACACGTAAAAAGCTAGGGGAACCTCTAGCTTTTTGCCTATGTAGTAAGTTACAGGAGGACGATAGATGAACATTCGGCAACTAGCGCTGCAAAATATAAAAGGAAATTGGCGTAATTATAAAGTGTTTTTCTTAAGTAGTTGTTTTGCGATATTTGCATCTTTTGCATATATGTCTGTCATTGTACATCCGTATATGCAAGAGACGATGTGGTATCAAAACGTACGCTGGGGACTTATCATATGTAATGTTATAATTATTTCTTTTTTCGTCATATTTATTTTGTACTCTACTTCTATTTTCATAGAAGCACGTAAGAAAGAATTAGGGTTATATATGTTAATGGGAGCAACGAAGTCTAACGTAATAGGAGTAATTATGACCGAGCAAATATTAATTGGAATTTTTGCTAATATTTTCGGTATAGGGCTGAGCTTGATCTTTTTAAAGCTCTTCTTCATGGTGTTTAGTATGTTACTGGGGCTTCCGAAAGAACTCCCTGTTATATTTGACGTAAGTGCGATTGGTGTAACATTTATTACATATATGGTCGTTTTTATTCTGTTATCTTTTATAAGTGCTTTACGTATATGGAATATAAAAATCATTCGGTTATTGAAAGAATTTCGAACAGATAAAAAAGAGAAGAAAACATCAAAGTGGCTTTGTATATTCGGCTTTATTTGTTTAGGGATAGGATATGCGTTAGCGCTACAAGTGACGGTGGCTACGATAGCAATATACTTTTTCCCTGTGTCTATACTTGTCTTTTTGGGAACGTATTTTTCTTTCGCGCATGGTGCTACCCAAGTGTTAGAAATGATAAAGCGAAATAAAAAGATTATGTATACATATCCATATTTATTTATAGTGAATCAATTGTCACATCGAATGAAGGAAAATGGTCGCTTTTTCTTTCTGATGTCTATGGCAACGACGTTTGTAGTTACGGCAACAGGTACGGTGTTCTTGTATTTTTCTAGCATGCAAGATATGTGGCGAACGGGAGGGGTACACTCGTTTTCGTACATAGAAAAAGGTATTTCTACTTATGAAGTCTTTGAAGAAGGTGCGGTTGAAAAATTACTGAATCAATATGGGTATGATGATTTTCAATATATGAGTTTTGTTGGAGTGTATGCATCCTTTCAGTCTAATAAAGGAGAAACAACAATAGCACCGCTTATAAAAGAAAGTGATTATAACCAAGAAGCGAGGAAACAAAAACAGAAAACATATCATCCTAAAAAAGATACAGTGACACTCGTTTATTATAATAAATACAATAATTCGAATGTATATAATCAAAAAGAGATTCAATTGCAAGTAATGAATCAACCATATCAATTCGTATTTAACGGTCAGAAAGAAGGGGTTCAATTTAACTATCACCCTTCGTACATTAATGGTCTGTTCTTCGTTATGAATGATGAAGACTTTGACAATATAGCAAACAAGGTTCCTGATTCTGAAAAGATGATATATAGAGGCTACACATTATCAAATATCGAAAAGACGAAGAAATTGAATGAAGATTTACGGAAACATATGAAACAAGATAATAATAATGCATTTCGAAGTAATATGGAGTTATATGTAAGTATGAAAGAAGGCGGCGATATTACTCTATTTGTGGGCTCGTTTATTAGTATATTATTCTTTCTTACTTCATGTAGTATCGTGTATTTTAAATGGTTCCATAATATTGCATCGGACCGAAAGCAGTATGGTGCACTCTCTAAACTTGGAATGACGAAGGAAGAAGTATGGAAAATTTCTCGTTGGCAATTATGTATGCTATTTTTTGCGCCAATTATAGTAGGGAGTATGCATAGTGCAGTTGCGTTATATACGTTTCATAATACTTTTTTTATGGATGGATCATTAAAAAAAGTAGGTTTGTTCATTCTGTTTTATATCGTAGCATGTATCATTTATTTCTTTTTCGCTCAAAGAGAATATAAGAAACATTTAGACTAGCAAATGCTAGTCTTTTTTTAATATTCGAAATTTACATAGAAGAATATAAAAAAGTATGGTATAACAGTAAGAAAACGAAAAAGAGGGGAAAAGACGATGATTCGAGTAGGATATTTAGGACCAGAAGCAACATTTACAAATATGGCGGTGAGTCGTTTTTTTCCGGAAGCAGATCATGTACCGTATCGAACGATTCCAGATTGTATAGATGCAGCTGCAAATGAAAATGTAGACTTCGCAGTCGTACCGTTAGAAAATGCAATAGAAGGTTCAGTGAATATAACGGTTGATTATCTTGTACATGAGCAGCCGCTTTCTATTGTAGGAGAAATTACAGTACCAATTCAGCAGCATTTACTTGTACATCCGCAGTATGCAGAAGTGTGGGATGAAGTATATGCGGTGCATTCTCATCCGCATGCCATTGCACAGTGCCATAAGTTTGTAAATGAAGAATTAAAAGGAGTAACTGTTCGAGATATGACATCCACAAGTGCCGCTGCGCAATATGTGAAAGAACATCCTGAAGAAAAAATTGCCGCTATTGCAAATGAAGCAGCTGCAGAAAAATACGGATTAACAATTGTAAGACGTAGTATTCATACGCATAAAAATAATCATACACGCTTCCTAGTGCTCCATAAGAAAAAGAAAGCAATACTCCCGAATAACGGAGAAAACCGCGGAGAGAAAACGACGCTTATGATAACGTTACCTGCAGATTATGCAGGTGCCCTATATCAAGTGCTATCAGCTTTCGCATGGAGAAAATTAAACTTATCAAAAATCGAATCGCGTCCGATGAAAACAGGTCTTGGAAATTACTTTTTCTTAATCGATGTCGATAAAGCATACGATGACGTATTATTGCCAGGCGTAACGATGGAACTTGAAGCACTCGGTTTTTCTGTTACTGTACTGGGGAGTTATTCTTCTTATTGGTTGTAAGATGTAGATGGAATATTTGTATTTGCCTAATCGTCCATATCATTTCATTGCCTAGTATATTTTTTGATAGATTAATAAAATCCCACCTGCAAAAGGTGGGATTCTTTATCCCGCTATTTGCCGGGCAGCCCGATTGGTGAGGGCTGATTAAAGTTTCACTTTATTTTAACTTCGCAAGACGATCTTCTAACTGACCACGCCAAATATCAGCTAGTTCTGGAACAGCAAGAATTTTTTCAATGCCATCTTTATCTTTTCTATTATGAAAATAAATTTCGTTAGAGAACAAAACAGAAACATTGCCGGGTTGACGTTCTAGTAATGTAATTTTAGAATCTTTACGTACAGTACCTTCTTGAAGAACACGGCATAGGTAGCCAGTAAATCCAGTTGCTACAATGCGCGGCAAAATGCCAGGGATGCCAAGACGTTTTGAAATTGTGCTACAAGGTACGCGAGCTTGCGTTACTTGAATGATTGCTTCGCCTAGTTGATATGTATCTCCGATGCATACGTCATGCTCTAACATATTTGTTACGGTAATGTTTTCACCAAATGTGGAAGCGGGAAGCGTAGTTTGAAATTCCTCTTCCCATAGTGCGTAATGCTCGTGTGGGTACACACAAACGGCACGATCAGGTCCCCCGTGATGTTTTAAATCCGCTACGTCATCACCACGAAATCCGTCTTTTGAGAGAAAGGCCTCTTCTGTAGGATCTTTACATATACCTGTTATCATTTCTTTATCTTCGCCATATTTCATTTGTTTCGGTTTGCCAATGCTAAAGTGAACGAGTTCAATTCCCATATGTGATCTCCTTTACGATTGATTACAATATTATAGCATTAAAAAAGCACAGAGAATGATAAAAACTCTGTGCTTTACATTAATAAACGAGAAATCCTGCTTTATCCAGTGCCTCACAAGCAGCATCTAATTTTTCTTTAGAATCTGCCTCGATTGTATGTAAGTGAATACCATCTGTTAGTTGTGAAAGATAGGAAGCATTTGTGTTTTCGATTTTTTGTAAATATTGCTCTACATCAAAGCGATTGCTTACCATAATGGATGCTGTTAAGTCACCGTATACAGGATGCTCAACTTTTACGTCTTTAATCGTAACGCCATGGTCAACAAGCATTGTAAGTTCCTGACGTACTTCTGCTGGTTTATGTTGGCATACAATTACGCGTTCGAAAGTTTGTTGCTTCTCTTGTGGCTTTAAATATAAATAACCTTGAGCAGTCGCAATAATTGGTTCGTTTCGTGCTTTAAGCAAGGAAATATCTTGCACGATAACTTGTCTACTTACGTTCGTCTTTTTCGATAGTTCATTCCCAGATAACGGTTCATTTGCAGCAAGAAGCCACTGGAGGATAAGCTGTCGTCTTTCTTCACCTAAAATCTTTTTTTGTTCATTTTGTTTCATTATGATTTAACACCTCTATAAAATTGATTTCCAATTGTGTGTAGTGCATGAATAGTAGTATCAATTTGATCTTTCGTTGTTTGTTGTCCGAAAGAGAAGCGGACATATTGTTTGGCCTCTTCATACGTTTTTCCAATTGCAAGCATAGTTTTCGAAGGCTCTTGTTTACCGACTTGGCAAGCACTTCCGGTGGAAATGGCAATACCATGACGATTACATTCTAGCATAGTATATTGACCTTCTATTCCTTTTATTGTAACCCCAACAATATGTGGTAAACAAGAAGTAGAATGGCCTTCTACTTCAATTTCTAGCGGAAGTGTTTGTATTTGCTCTAAAAAGTAGGATCGTAACTCTTTAAAACGTAAACTTTCTTCCCATTGAGTTTTTAATATATTTTCAGCAGCTGTTAAAAAAGATGCGATGCCGGGAACATTTACTGTACCTGGGCGAAATCCTTTTTCGTGAGAAGTTCCTGGAAATACTTGTTCCCAGCGAGATTGCGGATTTATGTAGCAAGCGCCGACACCTTTTGGTCCGTATATTTTATGTGCTGAAACAGAAAGACTATCAATCCCCATCTCAAAAACATGGATAGGCAGTTTACCAAACGTTTGCACACAATCCGTATGAAATAAAACATTATATTTTTTTAAAAGTGGCCCGATTTTTGTAATGTTTTGAACGGTTCCGATTTCAGAGTTTCCATGCTGTATACTTGCTAGCACAGTATCTTCTGTAATAGCTGCCTCTAAATCTACTAAACAAATGAGTCCGCTTTTATCAACAGGAATTTCAGTGATCGTATAGCCTTTTGATTTTAGAGATTGAAAATAACTTCGAATGGATGCATGTTCTATAGGTGTCGTAATAATATGCTTCTTATTTCGGACATTTAGAAGTGATTGAATCGCAAGATAGTTCGATTCCGATCCACCGCTTGTGAAAAATACGCCTTGTTCTTTGCCTCCAATCATTTCCGCAAATGTTTTTCGGCAAACTTGTAATAAAGAAGAAGCCGTTCCTCCAATATCATGTAAACTTTGTTCATTTCCGAAGTATTGCGAAGCTGCTTTCATATATGTTTGTAACGCTTCCTCGCTCATAGGTGTAGTAGCTGCATAGTCAAGATATATCATCATGTAAGTTCCTCTCTATAGTAAGAGTTACATTTCTTTTACTTTTTAAATGGTAGTGAAAATAAGAATTATAAAAAAACTCTTGTCATTATTTTAAAACTATGTAAATATAGGTGTCAAGACAGTTGAAAAGTGTAAAGTAGGAGGCAACAATTATGCCAAGTGCAGATGTCTTAATTATTGGAAGTGGCGTTGCGGCACTTCGTGTTGCAAAAGAGATTTGTCACGAAAAGAATGTGATTATTATCACAAAGGAGACAAAACGTAGTAATAATACACATTTAGCTCAAGGTGGAATTGCCGCAGCGGTAGCTACATATGACAATCCTAATGATCATTTTGAAGATACGTTAGTAGCAGGGTGTCATTATAACAATGAAGAAGTGGTCCGTTATTTAGTCGAGGAAGGACCGAAAGAAATTAATAACCTTATTGAAAGAGGAATGAAATTTGATGGAGATGAAACAGGTCCTCATCTTGGAAAAGAAGGAGCGCATCGAAAACGTCGTATTTTACATGCAGGTGGCGATGCAACAGGAAAGAATTTATTAGAGCATCTTATTCAAGAAGTAGCTCCATACGTTACGGTAGTGGAACAGGAAATGGTGCTCGATTTTATTATAGAAAAAGATAAATGTGTTGGGGCTTTAACTCGCAACAATAAAGGAGAACTGAAACGTTACAATGCAGATTATACGGTGTTAGCTTCAGGCGGTATTGGCGGTTTATACGCCTTTACTTCTAATGATGAGACAATTACAGGTGATGGACTTGCAATGGTGTACCGTGCAGGCGGAGAGCTTGTAGATTTAGAGTTTATACAATTTCATCCGACGATGTTATACGTGGGTGGGCGTTGTTCCGGCCTCGTGTCCGAAGCTGTTCGTGGAGAAGGAGCTGTCCTTATAAATGGCAAAGGGCAGCGTTTTATGATGGATATACATTCCGAACAGGATTTAGCGCCTCGTGATGTAGTCGCAAGGGCTATTCATGAACAGCTACTTGCGGGTGAAAAAGTGTACTTAAACATCGAAATGATTCAAAACTTTGAACAACGCTTTCCGACCGTGTCATCGATATGTAAAACGAATGGAGTCGATATAAATAAAAACCTTATTCCAGTCGTGCCCGGTACTCATTTTCACATGGGTGGCGTGAAAACGAACTGTGATGGAGAGACGTCTATTCCGAACCTATACGCAGTCGGAGAAGTAGCTTGTAATGGGGTTCATGGTGCAAATAGATTAGCGAGTAATTCATTATTAGAAGGTCTTGTGTTTGGAGGAAGAATCGGAAGGCACATTTTATCTAGAGAGACAAAAGAAAAGGTGAACATGCTAGCCGACAAAGAAGCAAAGTTTATCGTTCTGAATCATTTACCGACGAAAGAAGAAATACAAAAATGTATGATGAAATATGTTGGGATTGTGCGAACAGAGCAAAGCTTATTTTATGCGAAGAGATGGCTTAGTAAGTACGGTGTTCGAAATATGATATTACAACATGATGTTCTTACGAATGAAGAGATAACGCTTATTAATATGTTAACAGTTTGTGAGCTTATAGTTGTTTCAGCCCTGCAAAGAGAAGAAAGTATTGGCGGGCATTACCGAAGTGATTATCCAGATAGAAATATAGGAAAGAAAGAGATTGTTCGAGTAAAGAGAAAACTACAACTTGTGTGATGAGGGGAAGAGGGGCTTTATGAACACGATAAAAGTTAAAGAAGCATTAAATCGATTTTTTTTAGAAGATATAGGAGAAAGAGATGTAACATCTCAGCTTATTTTTCCAGATAACTTACTTTCGAAAGGAACGTTTCTTGCGAAGGATACAGGGGTCTTTGCAGGACGTTTAGTAATTGAATCAGGATTTAAATTAATTGATGAGAGAATTGAAGTAGAGCTTCATAAAAAAGATGGAGATCTTGTAGAAAAAGGCGAAATCATTGCAACTGTGCAAGGGCCAATTGCATCGTTATTAACAGCAGAGCGCGTTATATTAAACGTTATTCAGCGTATGAGCGGAATAGCGACGATGACGCGTAAAGCGGTTCTTGCTTTAGATAGTAGCCATACTCGCATTTGTGATACGCGAAAAACGATGCCAGGACTACGTATGTTTGATAAGTATGCAGTCGTGTGTGGTGGTGGATTTAATCATCGCTTCGGTTTATATGATGGTGTCATGATTAAAGACAATCATATTGTGTTTGCTGGTTCTATTACAAAAGCTGTTACATCAGTGAAAGAAAAGTTAGGACATATGGTGAAAGTAGAAGTAGAAACAGAAACTGAGGAACAGGTGAGAGAGGCTGTTGCTGCTGGTGCGGATATTATTATGTTCGATAATCGTACGCCAGATGAAATCCGGGAGTTTTCAAAAATTGTACCAAGCGCTATCGTTACAGAAGCTTCAGGGGGCATCACAATTGAAGATTTATCGAAATACGGAAAAACAGGGGTAGATTATATTTCACTTGGAGCGTTAACACATTCAGTGAAAGCACTTGATATTAGTTTCAATATTGAAGGGTAAGGAAAGTGGCTTAGAGGGGGAGAAACGTATATGAGTATTTTAGAACAAGTACAGCCAATTGAAACGATGTTACCAGAGCGTTATTACACGATGTCAACGGAAGATATGGAAAAGCGTGTTCGTGAAATTAAAGAGAAGATGGGGAAAATGTTATTCATTCCAGGGCATCATTATCAAAAAGATGAAGTGGTACAATTTTCAGATGCAGCAGGGGATTCACTTCAGCTTGCGCAAGTTGCAGCGAGCAATAAAGACGCAAAATATATTGTGTTTTGCGGGGTACACTTTATGGCGGAAACAGCAGATATGTTAACGACAGATGATCAAGTTGTTATCTTACCAGATATGCGTGCAGGTTGTTCGATGGCGGATATGGCAGATATTGAACAAACAGAAAGAGCGTGGAAAGAGTTAAAGAAATTATTTGGAGATACGATGATTCCGTTAACATATGTGAACTCTACAGCTGCAATTAAAGCGTTTTGTGGTCGTAACGGAGGAGCAACAGTAACTTCTTCTAATGCAAAGCAAATGGTATCTTGGGCGTTTACTCAAAAAGAGCGTCTCGTCTTTTTACCAGATCAACATTTAGGGAGAAATACAGCGTACGATTTAGGTATCCCGTTAGATAAAATGGCAGTATGGGACCCACACACAGATTCATTAGAGTACGATGGGGATATAGAAGAAATTCAAGTGATTTTATGGAAAGGGCATTGTTCTGTTCATCAAAATTTTACAGTGAAGAACATTGAGAGCGTACGAAAAAATCATCCTGATATGAATATTATTGTACATCCAGAATGTTGCTATGAAGTGGTAGCTGCTTCAGATTATGCAGGCTCAACGAAGTATATTATTGATATGATTGAATCGGCGCCATCTGGTAGCAAATGGGCGATTGGTACAGAAATGAATTTAGTGAACCGAATTATTCAGCAACATCCAGATAAAGAAATTGTTTCACTTAATCCATTTATGTGTCCATGCTTAACGATGAACCGAATTGATTTGCCTCACTTATTATGGGTACTTGAAACGATAGAAAGAGGAGAAGAAATTAACGTTATTAGCGTAGATAAACAAGTAACGGCAGAAGCGGTTCTTGCATTAAATCGTATGTTAGAGCGTGTGTAAAGCAACGGTATTCCCGTTGCTTTTTTTCATACATATAATCATAACAAGAACAAAATGGGCATACATTGTGTTGAAGAAATCATTGTGGTTCTTTATGCTTATTCCACTTCGAATGATATTGAAAATCGAAGAAGTGATAAAAGTGAAAAGAAGTTAATGTTATTTAGAAAGAGTTACTTCATGAGATTTGTTACTTATAGATAAGTTATACAGGAGGGGGAAAATTTGAAAATTCATATCGTGCAAAAAGGGGATACCCTTTGGAAAATTGCGAAAAAGTACGGAGTGGATTTTGACACGTTGAAAAAAACAAATGCACAACTTAGTAATCCAGATTTAATCATGCCAGGTATGAAAATTAAAGTGCCATCAAAGAGTATTCACATGAAACAACAGGCTGGAGCAGGTTCAGCGCCTCCAAAGCAATACGTAAAAGAAGTGCAGCAAAAAGAATTTGCAGCAACACCAACTCCGCTTGGAATAGAAGATGAAGAAGAAGTTACGTATCAATCAGCACCAATTACACAGCAGCCAGCTATGCAACAAACACAAAAAGAAGTGCAAGTAAAACCGCAGAAGGAAATGCAGGTAAAGCCGCAAAAAGAAGTACAGGTGAAACCGCAAAAAGAGGTGCAAAAAGAACAGCCAATTCAAAAAGAGAAACCAGTTGAAAAACCGTCTGTTATTCAAAAACCACCTGTGATAGAAAAACAAAAACCGGCGGAAAAAGAAAACACGAAGTTTTCGGTAAATGTATTGCCACAGCCGCCACAACCACCAATAAAACCGAAAAAAGAATATAAAATTTCAGATGTAATAAAAAAAGGAAGCGAGTTAATTGCTCCTCAAATTAGTAAAATGAAACCTAACAATATCATTTCTCCGCAAACGAAAAAAAATAATATAGTATCGCCGCAAGTGAAGAAAGAGAATGTAGGTAATATAATAACGCCGCAAGTGAAGAAAGAAAATGTAGGGAATATAGTGTCACCGCAAGTCAAGAAAGAAAATGTAGGAAATATAATGTCACCACAAGTGAAGAAAGAAAATGTAGGGAATATAGTGTCACCACAAGTGAAGAAAGAAAATGTAGGGAATATAGTGTCACCACAAGTGAAGAAAGAGAATATAGGGAATATAATATCGCCACAAGTGAAGAAAGAAAACGTAGGGAATATAGTGTCGCCACAAGTGAAGAAAGAAAACGTAGGGAATATAGTGTCACCACAAGTAAAGAAAGAAAACGTAGGGAATATAGTGTCACCAAATGTATCGAAAGAAAATGTAGTTATTCCACAAGTCATACCGCCAAATATTCAAATGCCAAATATGATGCCGATTATGGATAACAACCAACCACCGAATATAATGCCAATCATGGATAACAACCAACCACCGAATATGATGCCGATAATGGATAACAACCAACCACCGAATATGATGCCGATTATGGATAACAACCAACCACCGAATATAATGCCAATTATGGATAACAACCAACCACCGAATATAATGCCAATTATGGATAACAATCAAATGCCGAATATGATGCCAATTATGGATAACAATCAAATGCCGAATATGATGCCGATAATGGATAACAATCAAATGCCGAATATGATGCCGATAATGGATAACAATCAAATGCCGAATATGATGCCGATAATGGATAACAACCAACCACCGAATATGATGCCAATTATGGATAACAATCAAATGCCGAATATGATGCCAATTATGGATAACAATCAAATGCCGAATATGATGCCAATTATGGATAACAATCAAATGCCGAATATGATGCCGATAATGGATAACAATCAACCACCGAATATGATGCCATATCAAATGCCGTATCAACAGCCCATGATGCCGCCGAATCCGTATTATCAACAACCAAATCCATATCAAATGCCATATCAGCAAGGAGCGCCGTTTGGACCACAATATACGTCTATGCCAAATCCGAATATGATGCCAATGGATAATAATATGCCGCCGCTTGTGCAGGGTGAGGAAGATTGTGGATGCGGAGGAGAAAGTAGACTATATAGTCCACAACCAGGTGGTCCGCAATATGCGAATCCTTTATATTATCAACCAACTCAGTCTGCATATGCACCACAGCCAGGAACGATGTATTATCAACCAGATCCACCAAATGTATTTGGAGAGCCCGTTTCAGAAGAAGAGGACGAAGAAGTTTAAAAAGGCGGGAGTATTCCCGCCTTTTTTGCATTCGTGTTAATTAAGAAAATGCAGTTTTTTTATGAAGTGCTAGAAAATTCCCAGTGAAATATTAACAGTGTAAAAACCTTCTCTGTTACTCATCATAAGAGGGAGCTTTTCAGTAGAGAAGCTCATTCTAACAGAGGGGGTTTTTGTATTGAATACGAAAGTAAAAGTGATTGCTGCTTCTTTGTTAGTTACCAGTGCATTAGCTGCATGTGGTACACCGAAAGATAACAATGCAATGGATGGACGTAACTACAATTACGAACGTACATCTTATAATGATACACACCAGTATCGTGATAATGTGACACGTAATGATCGTTATACAGATTATGTAACATATAGAAATGGTCGTAACGATACAGGATACAATTATTATCGAGATGTAAATTACAATGGACAAATTGCTAATCCGCATCCAACTCGTAATATTACAATGAACAATTCATACATTAACAATGATGGTAAAACAGCTGAAAGAATAACAAATCGTGTGAAACGTATGAATAACGTAGACCGTGTGTCTACAGTTGTATATGGAAACGATGTAGCGATTGCGGTAAAACCACGTAACACAGTGACAAATGAAACGGCGATGGCGAACGAAATTCGTCAAGCGGTTTCAAATGAAGTTGGAAACAGAAACGTATATGTTTCTGTAAGAAATGATATGTTTACTCGTGTCGATGCAATGAGTACGCGTCTACGTAACGGTACAGTTACAAACGATTTTAATCGTGACATAGTGAATATGTTCCGAGACATTCGTTACGGTTTAACTGGTACAGTGCGATAACAAAACAAAAGAGGAAGGGTGAGCCCTTCCTCTTTATTCATCGTTGTCTTGTAAACGACGTTTTTTAATAAAATAACTAACGGAGTAAGAAACTAAAAAGCATATGAAAAGAATACTACCTGTTAAAATAGCTTCAAACAGTGGTCTTTCTGGACTGAAAATAATATAAATAATAGCCATAACGATTCCTACAATAAGGGAGCGGAAGACAAGTTTATAATAAGGAGTTGACTTTATTTCCTTTTCACTTTCTTCTACATCGATTGAAACACTTAACTGTAAATAACTAAGGACGATACTTGTAAGAATAAATAATAGCCATAATGGAGATTTCGTAATTTGATCCATTCCTTCAGTGAATCCGATATAGCCTAAAATGCCAATTATACCAAGCGATTGAAAAAGAAAGGCAATACGTATGTTTTTTAATGTTTTCAGAATGAGACGTTCATCCTTTATTTTTTTCACAATATCCATCTCCTGTTTATTATGATTTCGCTGTTATATTAATTGTAACATATATATTACTTTTATCAATTTATAATTTACATATTATTCAGTTGGATAAAAGAGGGAATAAAATATTTTTATAAACATGTTGCACTTATAATTTATTAATGTTATATTAATAAAGCGATGAGCTAATTTACGTAAGACGAGAGATATGCTTAAGTGCTAAACACGCGAATGTGGTCGCCTGGTCTCTCGCCGTAAACGCATCAAGACGCCTGCTTTGCAGGCGTCTTTCATTTTATATAAAAGTAAATGATACATGCAGATGAGGTAAACCCTTATCTGCATTTTTTATTTTTCGAAAGAAATGTAATATGGATAAAACCACCATTTCCGGAAAAACTACTAATGAAAGTATGATCTTGCCTAAAAGAGGTGAACGGAAATGAAATGGATACTGATTGCGATGCAAGCTTTCGTTATGATGTTTTGTTTCGTTTATGAAACGAATGTGAAGGCGGAAGGGCCAGTACCAGAAGTAACGGAAAAAGAACCTGAGGTTACAATTTTATTAGAGCGTATGTATGTTGATGGAGAAGTAAGTGAGGAAATACTTACAGAAAAAGTAGCGGATTTAGAAAAGTTTTTACAGCAATATAAAGAATGGCAACTTGTTGATCGTGATGATGTACAAATCGTATTACAAAAGAAAGTTGATGATATTTCTCCGTTATTGAAAACGAGCGGATATTTTGGTGTTTCAGAGGAAGGGATATTACAAATTTTCAAAGGTGTGCCAAAAAGTGATAATGCGATCCATTCTTTCTTTCAAATTGATATGAAAAAGCTTGAGAGTTATGAGCGTGCGAAATTGAAGCGTGGTATTCGGATTAAATCAAAAGAAGGTTTTGTAAAGACGATTGAAAAAATGAAACAATACGCAGTGCAAAATAAGAAAAAAAGCAGCTCATGGTGAGCTGCTTTTTCTTACTTATTTTTAGCTAAAATCTCTTTTGCGATTTCATCAATTAGCATATCTTTTCCAATTGGATTGAATGCTTTCGTATTGAAGACTTCATTTGATACTTCATATACGTGATTATTTTTAACTGCTTTATTGTCTTTCCAAACGGCACTGTTTTTGTAGTCTTCGTACACTTTATCAGCTTCGCCGCCGAAGTTTACAATAAACATTTGATCAGGCTGGAATGCAACTAGACCTTCTAGTGATACTTGCGCCATCGTTTGTTTTAAATCTGTACCTTTTGTTGCAGGAAGTTTTAAGTCGTTAAAGATGATGTCACCGTATCCGAAGCTGCCGTATACACGGAAGTTTTGAGGTGTAACTGCAACGAACATAAAGTTCTCATCTTTTGTTTTCTCTTTAATTTTTTTAGATAAAGAGTCTGCTTTCTTATCGTAGTCTGCAATCCATTTGTCTGCTTTCTTCTCTTCGTCAAATAGCTTACCTACTTCTTTAAACTTACCACGCCAGTCTTCTAAGTTTGTTTCTAGAACAACTGTAGGTGCAACCTTTTCTAGTTGATCATAAATTTTTAATTGACGGTTGTTTAAAATTATTAAGTCTGGTTTTAAAGCAGTAACAGCTTCTAAATCAACTTTAGGTGCCCAGTACCAACCAACTGCTTTTACTCCATCTAATTTGTCTGTTAAGTGATTTTGGATTTTATCTTTATATGTATTTGCTGTACCAACAGGTTTGTGTCCAAGAAGTAATAGTTCTTCTGTTGATCCAGATAAGTCAACAATTCTCTTTGGATTTACTGGAATTGTAGCTTCACCTTTAGCATGTTTTACAACTTTTGTTTTCGGTTGTTCTTTTGCTTTTGATTCTTCTTTTTGAGAAGAACAGCCAACGATAGAAAGAACAACAAGCATAATAGTAAATAAAATAAATAGCTTACGTTTCATCCTGATGTAACCCCTTTAATTAGTATTGATAATCATTATCGACCTCTGTATATTAAGGTGCTTTAACCTTTCTGTCAATGGAAAATAACAGAAGTTTCAAGTGGAGAACATTTGTTGGGGCAGTCTCGCTTTTCTATCATTAAATATGTTAAAATGGAATACATGATTTAAGAGGGAGAGATCGTATTTTGTTTGAATATGTTACAGGTTACGTGGAGTATGTAGGGCCGGAATATGTCGTAATTGACCATAATGGAATTGGTTATCAAATTTTCACACCGAATCCTTATGTATTTCAAAGAAGTAAGCAAGAAATCCGTGTCTATACATATCATTATGTGAGAGAAGATATTATGGCACTTTACGGGTTTAAAACACGTGAAGAGCGTTTATTATTTACAAAGTTGTTAGGCGTGTCTGGCATTGGGCCAAAAGGCGCTCTTGCAATTTTAGCTTCTGGTCAAACAGGACAGGTCGTTCAAGCGATTGAGCATGAAGATGAGAAGTTTTTAGTGAAATTCCCAGGCGTCGGAAAGAAAACAGCACGCCAAATGATTTTAGATTTAAAAGGAAAACTAGCAGATGTCGTACCAGATGCATTTGTGGATTTATTCTCAGACACAGAACGTTTTGATGAGAAGAAAGGTTCATCAGCTGAGCTTGATGAGGCACTGGAAGCTCTGCGCGCACTTGGATACGCAGAACGCGAAGTTTCTCGCGTTGTACCAGAGTTATTAAAAGAATCATTAACGACGGATCAGTATATTAAAAAGGCACTTAGTCTTTTACTAAATGGTAAGAGGTGAGTATAATGGACGAACGTCTCCTTTCAGGGGAATCTGCATATGAAGATGCGGATTTAGAATATTCATTACGGCCACAGACGCTCCGTCAGTATATTGGCCAAGATAAAGCGAAACATAATTTAGAAGTATTTATTGAAGCAGCGAAAATGCGTGAAGAAACGTTAGATCACGTGCTTTTATATGGACCGCCAGGTCTTGGTAAAACGACGCTTGCGAATATTATTGCAAATGAAATGGGCGTTAATGTTAGAACAACTTCAGGTCCCGCGATTGAAAGACCAGGAGATTTAGCTGCTGTATTAACAGCGCTTCAGCCAGGGGATGTATTATTTATTGATGAAATTCATCGTTTGCATAGATCAATTGAAGAAGTATTGTATCCTGCGATGGAAGACTTTTGCCTTGATATCGTAATTGGAAAAGGGCCTTCAGCACGTTCTGTACGCCTAGATTTACCGCCATTTACATTAGTTGGAGCAACGACACGCGCCGGAGCATTATCGGCACCGCTTCGTGACCGCTTCGGTGTACTTTCAAGGTTAGAGTACTACACAGTAGATCAGCTTTCTGCGATTGTTGAACGTACAGCAGAAGTGTTTGAAGTTGAAATCGATTCGTTAGCTGCATTAGAAATTGCAAGACGTGCTCGTGGTACACCTCGTATTGCGAATCGTCTTTTAAGACGTGTACGTGATTTCGCGCAAGTTCGTGGTAACGGAACGGTTACGATGGAAATTACGCAAATGGCATTAGAGCTACTGCAAGTAGATAAATTAGGTCTAGATCATATTGATCATAAATTACTGCTTGGTATTATTGAGAAATTCCGTGGTGGTCCAGTTGGATTAGAAACGGTTTCAGCAACAATTGGAGAAGAATCTCATACGATTGAAGATGTGTATGAGCCGTATTTATTACAAATTGGCTTTTTACAACGAACGCCAAGGGGCCGAATTGTAACGCCGCTTGCGTATGAACATTTCGGAATGGAGATGCCAAAAGTATGATGGAGATGCCCAAAATGCTTATTACAGCGGGAATCTTACTCATCGTTGTTGGATTAGCTTGGAAGTTCATTGGCAGGCTTCCAGGCGATATTTTTGTGAAAAAAGGAAACGTTACCTTTTATTTTCCTATCATTACATGTATTGTGTTAAGTATTGTACTATCTTTTATTATGTATATAATAAATCGATTTAAATAAGAAATAGGTGGATATAGCTATGGATATAAATCTGTTTGATTTTCATTTACCAGAAGAACTTATTGCACAAGTCCCGTTAGAAGATCGTGAAACATCAAGATTAATGGTGTTAGACCGTGAAACAGGTGATATTGAGCATAAACATTTTACGGACATTCTTTCTTACTTACATGAGGGGGATTGCTTAGTTTTAAATGAAACGAAAGTTATGCCTGCTCGTTTGCACGGTGTGAAAGAAGATACAGGCGCGCACATTGAAGTACTTCTTTTAAAACAAGAAGAAGGCGATAAGTGGGAAACGCTTGTAAAGCCAGCGAAACGTGTAAAAGAAGGAACTGTTATCTCTTTTGGCGAAGGGAAATTAAAAGCAACTTGCACAGGAACTGCAGATCAAGGTGGACGTCAGCTTGAATTTTCATATGACGGCATCTTCTATGAAATTTTAGATGAACTTGGGGAAATGCCACTTCCTCCATATATTAAAGAGACGCTAGAAGATCGCGATCGCTATCAAACAGTATATGCGAAAGAAATCGGTTCAGCAGCAGCGCCGACTGCGGGACTTCACTTTACAGAAGAGTTACTTGAGAAGTTAAAGCAAAAAGGTGTTCAGTTGGCATTCATTACACTTCACGTAGGGCTTGGAACATTTAGACCAGTTTCTGCAGACACGATTGAAGAACACCATATGCACGCAGAATATTACCATATGTCTGAAGAGACAGCGGCATTATTAAATCGTGTGAAAGAGAATGGTGGACGTATTATTACTGTAGGTACGACATCAACTCGTACGTTAGAAACAATTGCAACAGATCATGACGGTAAGCTTTGCGCCGCTTCTGGATGGACAGATATTTTCATGTATCCGGGATATGAATTTAAAGCAATTGATGGTTTAATTACAAACTTCCACTTGCCGAAATCAACATTAATCATGCTTGTAAGTGCATTTGCAAATAGAGATAATGTACTTCATGCTTATAATGAAGCAGTAAAAGAAAAATATCGTTTCTTTAGCTTCGGTGATGCAATGTTCGTTGCATCTCACGCTAAAATGAGAAACAAATAAAAGGAGTAAGTTATGACAGCAATTCGTTATGAATTTATTAAGACATGTAAACAAACGGGTGCCCGTTTAGGTCGTGTGCATACACCGCACGGTTCATTTGATACACCAACATTTATGCCAGTTGGTACACTTGCGACAGTTAAGACAATGTCACCGGAAGAATTAAAAGCAATGGATTCTGGCATTATTTTAAGTAATACGTATCATTTATGGCTACGTCCAGGTCATGAAATTATTCGTGAAGCAGGCGGCTTGCATAAATTTATGAACTGGGATCGTGCAATCTTAACAGACTCTGGTGGTTTCCAAGTATTCAGTTTAAGTGACTTCCGTCGTATTGAAGAGGAAGGCGTTCACTTCCGTAATCACTTAAATGGAGATAAATTATTCTTATCACCAGAAAAAGCGATGGAAATCCAAAATGCATTAGGTTCGGATATTATGATGGCATTTGATGAGTGTCCGCCATTCCCGGCTACTTTTGAATATATGAAGAAATCTGTAGAGCGTACGAGCCGCTGGGCAGAACGTTGCTTAAAAGCGCATGAACGTCCGCAAGATCAAGGTTTATTCGGTATTGTACAGGGCGGGGAGTACGAAGAGCTTCGTCGTCAAAGTGCGAAAGACCTTGTTTCAATGGACTTCCCTGGTTACGCTGTAGGTGGTTTATCTGTTGGTGAACCGAAAGATATTATGAACCGTGTACTTGAGTTTACAACACCACTTCTTCCAGATAATAAGCCTCGTTACTTAATGGGTGTAGGTTCTCCTGACTCATTAATCGATGGTGCAATTCGTGGTATTGATATGTTTGACTGTGTACTTCCAACTCGTATCGCTCGAAATGGTACATGTATGACAAGTGAAGGTCGACTCGTTGTAAAAAATGCGAAATTCGCAAGAGACTTCGGTCCGCTTGATCCAAACTGTGATTGCTACACATGTAAAAACTACTCACGTGCGTATATTCGTCACTTAATGAAATGTGATGAAACGTTCGGAATTCGTTTAACGTCTTATCACAACCTTCATTTTCTGTTAAACTTAATGGAGCAGGTGAGACAAGCTATTCGTGAAGACCGTCTTGGCGATTTCCGCGAAGAGTTCTTTGAACAGTATGGCTTTAATAAACCGAATGCTAAAAACTTCTAATACATAATTTAAAAGGAGGAACAAAAGATGAATGCAGGTATGATGAATATCGTTATGATTGTTGCGATGTTTGCGATTTTCTATTTCTTATTAATTCGCCCGCAACAAAAACGTCAAAAAGCAGTTGCTCAAATGCAAAGTGAGTTAGCAAAAGGTGATGCTATCGTAACAATCGGTGGTTTACACGGTACAATCGAATCAGTAGATGAGACGAAAATCGTTATTAAATCTGGTGGTTCACACTTAACTTTCGATCGCAATGCGATTCGTGAAGTTGTGAAAAACTAATGTGGAAGGCCCTGCATGAAATGTGCAGGGCCTTTTTTAGTTACTTTGCTTTGACATATTTACACCGAAAATACCACCGAGTGTACTCGCCCCCATTAATGCTAATTGATAAAGTAATTGTGAGTTCGATAAGGTTTGAGAAAAGCCTAAATAGTTAACTAGAAAGACGAGTATAGTGAATGTGAGCCCTGTTGTGAAACCTACTAGCCAACCTTTTCCTTGAGCCTTTTTGCCGGCAGTAAATCCAGACATAAGCATAGATAAAAGAGCGAGTATAAAAATAGTAACGGTTAATGTCCCTTCATTTATATTTGTAAACTTTAATAAAAGAGCCATAATCATACTAGTAATAGATGCAAGAATTAGTAGTGTAACAATACCGAAGCCAATTGCAGTTGATAATTTTTTCGTTCCATCCATTTATGCATTCCCCCTTTTTAATACAAGCATATTTTCCTTTTGCCCAAGTTAGACTAGTTTCTTTTTTATAGGGGAGTCTATACGTAAAAAAGGAGATGTAGAAATGGAATGGATATCAATAATTGGACGGACAATGCTTTTGTATATCATCATCTTAATTATTTTTCGTCTTATGGGTAAACGTGAGATAGGAGAGCTAAGTGTATTAGATTTAGTCGTATTTATTATGCTTGGAGAAATGGCCGTAGTGGCAATTGAAAATACCGATAAATCACTTTGGCATCAATTAGTTCCGATGACTTTTCTTATGTGCATCCAAATTATTTTGTCAGTCATTTCCCTAAAGTATCAACGCTTTCGGCATTTAATAGAAGGTGAGCCAGCTATTCTTGTAAACGCGGGGAAGATTGATGAAAAGAAGATGAGAAAGCAACGGTATAATATAGATGATTTAATGATGCAATTAAGGGAACAAGGAGTTGGAGATATTCGGGATGTAGAATATGCTATTTTGGAACCGTCTGGGAAGTTATCTGTCTTTCAAAAACAAAAAAATAAACAAGATACATTACAGTTTACGCTTCCTCTTATTATTGATGGAGAAATTCAATCTAGTCATTTACAAATGATTGAGCATACAGATGAATGGCTTATTGAGAAATTAAAAAACTTAGGTTATAACGATGTAACACAAATTTTATACTGTAGTTTTCAAAACGGACAATTTTTTGTTGATGTAAAAGAAAATTAGAGATTTATCCTTTGAAAGAGTAAGAATGATTGGTTTAACTAATAATCAGTGGAGATTACCCCACTGATTAAAGTTTCATCTTATTTCAAAAATGAAAGTTTACGAATGATAGGGAGACGACTTAACTCTTCTTTTCGAATGAGTTTGAAAGTGAAGAGAAGTACGATATAAACAATTGTTGTTAAAGTGATTTCCCATAATGTTTGTATGCCAAGGGAATGAGAGAAAATAATATATTTATGGAGATAAAAACCGAAGGCGCCTGCGATACCGATGGCAAGTCCGCCGAAAATATAGTCTTTTGCGTAAATGGTAAATGTAATCTTTTTTAAAACAGTAGCGTAGTGAAGAAATGTTACTGTTACAATATTTGCAGCGATAGCAAGTGCAACCCCCATCATTTGAAATTCTGGCCTTGATGCTAGTACAAAAATAACGATTAATTTCACGATGGCACCAATAAATGTATTCATCATTGCAGCCCTTGCTAAGTTTAAAGCTTGCAAAACAGAGGTAAGTGGACTTTGGAAATAATGAAATAAAAAGCAAGGCGCAAGAAGTTGAATGAATGCTGTTGCGCTGTCTGATCCATACATAAGAGTTAAAACAGGAGAAGCGAATACGTATAATATAACGACAGACCATCCGCCGGTAATTAATGAAATTCGAAGTGCTTGTTGTAAACGGTGCTCCACTAATTTATGTTGTCTTTTTGCCATTGCTTCACTAATAGAAGGGACGAGCGCTGTAGAAAGAGCGTATGTAATAAAGGCGGGTAGTGATAGAAGCGGGAATGCATAACCGTTTAATATACCGTATTGCTGGGTTGCAACAGAAGCAGCGACACCAGCGATTGCTAAGCTTTGCATAACGACAATAGGTTCAAAAAAATATGAAACGGAGCCGATTAAACGACTTCCTGTAGTTGGAAGGGCAATATCCATCAGAGAATAAAATGTCCCTTTGCTTTCCTTTACAGTAGTGAAAAATCCAGAGCGTATTGATAAATGTTTTTCTCGCTGAAATAACGTGAGTAAAAATAATAAGGATGCAACTTCACCGAGAACAGCTGATAACATAGCGCCTGCTGCAGCGTATTCTATGCCGTAAGGTAAAAATAATTGAATGCATATAGCGATAATGGTAATGCGGACGACTTGTTCTAGAACTTGCGCATAAGCGCTAGGTTTCATGTTTTGTGTCCCTTGAAAGTAACCACGCAAAACAGAAGAAACAGCAATAACCGGGACAACGGGCAAAATGGCCATTAATGGATAGTACGTTCTTTCGTCGGTTAATAATGTTTTTGCTAAAATAGGCGTGAGGAACATAATTCCGATTGTTAAAATGATACTAATAACGGATGTAACAGCTAGTGATACGGTTAATATTTTTTTAACTCTTTGTTTATCGTTTACAGCTTCCGCTTCTGCTACAAACTTTGCGATTGCGACAGGAAGACCAATTTGTGTCAATGTAATTGCTAAAATGAATGTAGGAACGGCCATCATATAAAGACCAACGCCTTCTTCTCCTAAAATACGTGCCATTACTATGCGGTTGATAAAGCCAAGTATTTTTGTAATAAAGCCGGCTATCATTAAAATAAATGCGCCTTTTAAAAAGCTTTGTCTCGTCATGTTCTTCTCCTACCTTCTCAAAATCAATGGAATGATTTACAATAATTTATATGCACGTACGAGACAAGAATGACAAGCATTTAAGAGAGTGAAGTATGATAGTGCTCTTGAAAGTAGTTATTGCTGTCCATTAGAGCGGGATTAAAGCGACTTTTTCGTGCTGAAATAAGAAGGAGATGTTATAAATGTTAGATAGAGAGGCTTTGGTAGAATCATACCGCGGACAGTTACAAGTCGTTTTAGAAAGTAAAGTAGAAGAGTTTCAAATGTTCGGTTACGACCGAGTAACAGATGATGACATTTGGAAGTTTCTCAAAGTGAAAAAGTGGAAGAAGATAGACAGCGATGTTAGATTGTATGAATTAGTTAATGACGTATTAACAGTAAGTACTAATGAATATATGACATATTTAACTGTTGAAGCTTACCAAGCACCGCTTTGGTCATTTGATGAGTACGAAAATAAATAACCGACTGCAATTGGTTTGTTCTTCCTTTTGCAGTATAATGATATGTATTGATAAAGAGGAAATAATTGTGTCTAAGATTATATATAAAGGAGGTAGTGAAGAGGAAAATAAATGATGAAAGTGTAGGGAGTGTAAAAGCTTACCTATACAGCTAGTGATGAGCTAGCAAAAATTATAGAAAGGAAGTCTACTAACTAGGCGTATGCACACGTATAGCAGTGAATCGTAAAAGATTTATTGAAAGTGTTAGTAGCAGAAAGAGGGTACATATGGCAAAGCGTGGTACGAGAATTGCCGCCTTTTTCCTCATCGTCTTATTAATCGGTGGAGTAATTGGTGCGGCAGGAAAAGACATAGCAAAAGGAATTAGTCTAGGACTAGACCTTCGCGGTGGTTTTGAAATTCTGTATGAAGTAAAACCAGCCAAAAAAGGTGATAAAATCGATCGAGACGTACTTGTAAGTACAGTAGGTGCTCTTGAAAATCGTGTCAATGTTCTCGGTGTAAGTGAGCCGAACATTCAAATCGAAGGGCAAGATCGAATTCGTGTACAGCTTGCTGGTGTACAAGATCAGCAAAAAGCACGTGAAATGTTATCAACACAAGCGAAATTAACATTCCGTGATGTGGATGATAACCTTCTTATGGATGGAACGGATTTAAAAGGCGGCGGAGCGAAGCAAACATTTGATGAACAAGGCCGTGCGAGCGTAGGTCTTACACTAAAAAGCGCTGAAAAATTCCGTGAAGTAACTGAAAAAATTTCTAAAATGCCACCACCAACGAATTTAATGGTAATTTGGCTTGATTTTGAAGAAGGAAAAGATTCGTATAAAGCAGAATCTGCAAAACCGAATCCAAAGTTCTTATCAGCAGCAACAGTAAACCAAGTATTTAACCAAGCTGAAGTATCTATCGTAGGTGGAAACTTCACAGTTGAAAGTGCGAAACAACTTTCATCTTTATTAAATGCAGGTGCACTGCCTGTTGATTTAAAAGAAATGTATTCAACATCTGTTGGAGCGAAATTTGGTCAACAAGCATTAGACCAAACAATTTTCGCTAGTGCGATTGGTATCGCTCTTATTTTCTTATTTATGCTTGTGTATTACCGTTTACCAGGACTTGTAGCGGTTATTATGTTAGGTCTATACATTTTTGTTACATTACTTGTCTTTAACTGGATGCATGCGGTTCTGACATTACCAGGTATTGCCGCATTAGTGCTCGGGGTAGGTATCGCAGTTGATGCGAATATTATTACGTACGAGAGACTGAAAGAAGAGCTGAAAATTGGTAAGTCCATGATGTCAGCATTCCGAGCTGGTAACCATCGTTCATTAGCAACAATTTTAGATGCGAACGTTACGACTCTTGCAGCTGCAGGTGTGTTATTTGTATATGGTACAAGCTCAGTACAAGGGTTTGCAACAAGTTTAATCGTAAGTATTTTAGTCGGTTTCATTACGAACGTATTCGGTACTCGTTTCTTACTAGGTTTACTTGTAAAGAGCCGTTACTTCGATAAAAAACCATCATATTTTGGTGTGAAACAAAAGGATATTATTCCGTTAACAAAAGGTGTAGTACATCCACCAACGAAATTTGATCGTATTAACTTCGTGAATATCGGTCATAAATTCCTTATTTTCTCAATTGTAGTTGTAATTGCAGGTGCAATTATCCTGCCAATTTTCAAATTGAATCTTGGTATTGACTTTGCAAGTGGTACACGTATGGACTTGCAATCAAAACAAGCACTTACTGTAGCTGATGTTCATAAAGATTTTAAAGAGTTGAACATTGATGTGAAGGAAGAAAATATTGTACCGACTGGGGATGACAATAAAGGTTTCGCAGTTCGTACATTAGGTGTTTTATCAAAAGATGAAATTGCGAAAACAAAAACATTCTTCCATGATAAATATGGTACGGATCCAAACATAAGTACAGTTTCACCGACAATCGGTAAAGAAATTGCACGAAATGCATTTATCGCTGTACTGATTGCTTCTGCAGTTATCATTTTATACGTAAGTATTCGATTCCGATTTACGTATGCGTTATCTGCAGTACTTGCATTATTACATGACGCATTCGTTATGGTTGTTATGTTTAGTATTTTCCAATTAGAGGTAGACTTAACGTTTATCGCTGCAGTACTAACAATCATCGGTTATTCTATTAATGACTCGATTGTTACATTTGATAGAAACCGTGAATTATACAAACAGAAAAAACGAGTGCGCGATATAAAAGACCTAGAGGAAATTGTAAATGCAAGTATTCGCCAAACGCTTGGTCGTTCGATTAACACCGTATTAACAGTGTTACTCCCAGTAATTGCACTACTTATCTTTGGTAGTGAGTCACTACGTAACTTCTCGTTTGCGTTACTTGTTGGATTAATAGTAGGTACGTACTCTTCTGTTTTCGTTGCCTCTCAAATTTGGTTAATGCTTGAAAACCGTCGTTTGAAAAAGGGGAAAAACAAGAAGAAGGTTGAGAAAGTAGAATCTGAACCGCAAGTATAGAAAAGATGATGCCTTATTATGAGGCATCTCTTTTTTCGTTTGTGGATACAATAAGATAGCAACTTTTTGATGGGAAGAAGATGGAAGAAAGTGGTGGTGTTATCGCTGTTTTTGTTAAAATAAAAAGATAGGTTAAGAAAAGAAGGGATTTTAATTATGGAAAAAGATGAACGTTTTAAACAGGCCGAGTTTGGTGCTATTGTCGGGATCGTTGGTAATATTATATTAGCAATTGTAAAGGCGGTAATTGGTTATATTGGGAACAGTAAAGCACTGCTAGCAGATGCGGTGCATTCTGCATCAGATGTAATTGGTTCGCTAGCTGTACTTTTTGGATTGCGAGCGGCAAAGCAGCCACCTGATGAAGATCATCCGTATGGTCATGGTAAAGCGGAATCGATTTCAGCGATTATTGTTGCGGTATTATTATTTATTGTGGGACTTGAAATCGCGATTTCATCTATAAAAGCTTTTTCGCAAGAACTAGAACCGCCGAAAGGAATTACGATTTTTGCTGTTGTTCTTTCAATCGTCGTGAAAGAAGGAATGTTTCAATATAAATTCCGATTAGGGAAAAGGGTAAATAGTGATGCAATTATTGCAAATGCATATGAGCACCGTTCAGATGTATTTTCTTCAATTGCAGCTTTAATCGGTATTTGTGCAGCTATACTCGGTGGTAAGCTTGGTATAGACTGGCTTGTATATGCTGATCCGATTGCAGGATTAGTTGTTTCGCTTCTTGTTGTAAAAATGGCATGGAGCATTGGAGCGGAAGCAATTCATGCAACGCTTGACCATGTTCTTCATGAGGAGGATGTTATTCCGCTTAGAGAAGCAGTTCTTCAAGTAGATGGTGTGAAAAAAATTGGTTCTTTATATGCACGGGAGCATGGTCATTATGTTATTGTCGATATTAAAGTGTCTGTAGATCCATACATTACTGTAGAAGAAGGACACCGTATTGGAAAACATGTGAAAGAAATACTTATGAAACAAGATAATGTACAAAATGTATTCGTACATATAAATCCGTATTCTCCAAATTAAACATCATTAACATTTTAGTATATAGATATTGCATCGTAGTTTGCATTATATTGTCACCCCTTAATCTGTCTTGTATAATGAACAGGTTAAGGGGTGATTTCGTGTTACAACCGAAGACGCGTTGGAAAGAAAAAGAATATAATGACGAACGAGTGAGTGAATTAGCAAGTAAATTACAGTTATCGCCACTTGTCGTTTCATTATTCCTCGGTAGAGGACTAGATACAGAAGATAAGATTTTAGATTTTTTAAATACAGAAAATCAAGAATTTCATGATCCATTTTTATTAGAAGGAATGGATAGAACGGTAGAACGTGTAAATAAGGCGATTCAAAATGGAGAACAAATATTAATATTTGGTGATTACGATGCAGACGGAGTAAGTAGTACAACTGTGTTATATCTTGCTCTTCAAGAATTAGGTGCAGAAGTAGAATTTTATATTCCAAATCGTTTTACAGAAGGGTATGGGCCGAACGAAGAAGCGTTTCGTTGGGCGCATAGCGCAGGGTTCTCACTGATTATTACTGTCGACACTGGCATCGCAGCAGTACATGAAGCGAATGTAGCGAAAGAGCTTGGAATAGATCTAATTATTACAGATCACCATGAGCCACCGCCAGAATTGCCAGAAGCACTTGCGATTATACATCCGAAATTAGATGGCGGTGTATATCCGTTTCACTATTTAGCTGGTGTAGGTGTTGCGTTTAAAGTTGCACATGCACTATTAGGCCGTGTACCAGAACATTTATTAGAGATTGCAGTAATCGGTACAGTAGCCGATTTAGTGTCACTTCATGGTGAAAATAGGTTGCTAGTGAAACGCGGTTTAAAACATATGCGTATGACGAAAAATATTGGTTTAAAGGCATTGTTTAAAGTTGCTAACGTTTCGCAAAGTGAAATTACAGAAGAGAGTATTGGCTTCTCAATTGCACCGCGTATTAATGCGGTCGGGCGTTTAGAAGATGCAACGCCGGCTGTACACCTTTTATTATCAGATGATCCTGAGGAAGCAAAAGAGTTAGCCGAAGAAATTGATGAGCTGAACAAACTGCGAAAAGATATTGTAAAGCAAATTACAGAAGAGGCTATCGCTGAAGTTGAAAATAACTTCCCGCCAGAAGAAAACAAAGTGTTAGTACTTGCAAAAGAAGGTTGGAATCCGGGTGTAATTGGGATTGTCGCTTCTAAATTAGTTGAACGTTTTTATCGTCCGACTATTGTATTATGCATTGATCCTATAAAAGAAACAGCAAAAGGCTCAGCGCGTAGTATTGCAGGATTTGATTTGTTTGCAAATTTATCAGATTGTAGAGAGTTATTGCCACACTTCGGAGGGCATCCGATGGCAGCGGGAATGACGCTACATATGAATGATGTAGATGAATTACGTCGCCGCTTAAATGAACAAGCAGATGCAATTTTAACAGAAGAAGATTTTATTCCAATTACAGCAGTTGATGTTTTTTGCAAAGTAGAGGATGTAACACTAGCGGCAATTGAAGATATGCAGAAGTTAGCACCATTTGGTGTTGGAAATCCGAAACCACGTATTGCAGTGAAAGATGCAGAGTTAGAAAGTATTCGCGCAATCGGATCAGATGGCTCTCATTTAAAAATGGCTCTTCGTGATGGACAAGCAACACTGGATACAATTGGATTTGGTTTTGGTGCATATGCGAAAGAAATCTCTCCAGTTGCAAAAGTATCTGTAATAGGAGAAGCATCCATCAATGAATGGAATAATTTTAAGAAGCCACAATTAATGGTACAAGATATTGCTGTAGAGGCGTGGCAATTATTTGATTGGCGTAGTATGCGTAATGCAGAAGCAAATTTAGCAGAACTTCCGAAAGAAAAAATAACAATGGTGTATTTTTCTGAAGAGGTATTGAATAAATTTTCTTTAGAGAGCTATAAAGAGAAGCTCATGCATGCTTCAGAAGTAACGCATTTAGATGATCAATATATCGTGTTACTTGATTTGCCAAAAGGAACAGATGAATTAAGTGAGCTATTTAAAGTAGGATTCCCAGCGCGAATTTATACGCTATTTTATCAAGAAAATAACCATCTATTTAGTACAGTTCCTACGAGAGAACACTTTAAATGGTACTATTCTTTCTTAAGCCAAAAAACACCATTTTCTTTAAGACAATATGGAGAACAACTATGTCGCCATAAAGGTTGGTCAAAAGATACAGTAAATTTCATGACACAGGTGTTTTTTGAGTTAGAATTTGTTACAATAAAAGATGGCGTCATTTTTATGGCAGACAAAAAACAAAAGCGTGATTTAATTGAATCGAACACATATCGTGAGAAAATGAACCACTTACAATTAGAAAAAGAATTGGTTTATAGCACATATCAGCAACTATATACATGGTTTGAAACGATTCGTAATCATAAAGAAGTAGAACAGTTAGGGTAAAGGATTTGTATTTACAAACCTTTTAGATCTGAGGAGGATTCAGAAATATGGATTTCAAGCAACATATCGCAATTGTACCGGATTATCCGAAAGAAGGTATTGTGTTTAAAGACATTACACCTTTAATGAATGACGGTAAAGCATACAAAGCAGCAACAGATGCAATCGTTGAGTACGCAAAAGAAAGAGATATCGATGTTGTAGTAGGACCAGAAGCTCGTGGTTTCATTATCGGTTGCCCAGTTTCTTATGCGTTAGAAGTAGGATTTGCGCCAGTTCGTAAATTAGGAAAATTACCACGTGAAGTAATTACAGTTGACTACGGTAAAGAATATGGTAAAGATGTTTTAACAATCCATAAAGATGCAATTAAGCCAGGTCAACGCGTATTAATTACAGATGATCTATTAGCTACAGGTGGAACAATCGAAGCGACAATTAAGTTAGTTGAAGAGCTAGGCGGAGTTGTAGCAGGGATTGCATTCTTAGTAGAGCTTACTTACTTAGATGGTCGTAAAATGTTAGATGGTTACGATGTATTAGTATTAGAAAAATACTAATCACTATATAGGTAAAACTACGGTGATAAAAAGTACCCGTGAATCTCTTGGAGAGGAGCGGGTACTTTTGTATAATTGAACAAAAAATCATGGTGAAATGTCAGTAAAATCTTTTCCTTTTCACAATTCACAATCATTGGGTTATAATGATAGAATATAATTTATTCTATTAAATAAAGATAAAGTCAATTTTCAATAAAAGGTGATTCGATGGCAAATGAGCAGGTACTAACAGCTGAACAGGTACTCGAGAAAGCAAGTCAATATTTAGCGGATGAAGATATTGAGCTAGTGGCACGTGCTTATGAATATGCACGTGATGCGCATAGCGAACAATATAGAAAATCGGGTGAACCGTATATTATTCATCCGATTCAAGTTGCAGGTATTTTAGTTGATTTACACATGGATCCAGCTACGGTATCAGCAGGTTTCTTACATGATGTAGTGGAAGATACAGAGATTACGTTAGAAGATATTGAACGGGAATTTAACAAAGAAATTGCTATGCTTGTTGATGGTGTTACAAAGCTTGGGAAGATTAAATATAAATCTCACGAACAACAACAAGCAGAAAACCATCGCAAAATGTTTATTGCAATGGCTCAAGACATTCGAGTTATTTTAATTAAACTAGCTGATCGTCTTCATAACATGCGTACATTGAAACATTTGCCTCAAGAGAAGCAGCGTCGCATAGCGAATGAAACGTTAGAAATCTTTGCACCTTTAGCACATAGACTCGGAATTAGTACTATTAAATGGGAGCTAGAGGATACGTCACTTCGCTATTTAAATCCCCAACAATATTATCGTATTGTAAATTTAATGAAGCGTAAACGTGCAGAACGTGAAGAATACTTAGACGAAGTAATGACTGGTATTCGTGAGAAATTAAAAGAAGTTGCAATTCAACCTGAGATTTCTGGAAGACCGAAACATATTTACAGTATTTATCGTAAAATGGCACTGCAAAATAAGCAGTTCAATGAAATTTACGATTTATTAGCTGTACGTGTCGTTGTAAATAGTATTAAAGATTGTTATGCGGTGCTTGGAATTATTCATACGTGCTGGAAGCCGATGCCAGGTCGTTTTAAAGATTATATTGCAATGCCAAAAGCAAATCTATATCAATCTCTTCATACGACTGTAATTGGACCAAAAGGTGATCCACTTGAAGTGCAAATTCGTACGAAAGAAATGCACGAAATTGCAGAATTCGGGATCGCGGCACACTGGGCGTACAAAGAAGGAAAAACAGCAGAAACAACAGGTACATTAGAGAAGAAACTCACATGGTTCCGTCAAATACTAGAATGGCAAAATGAAGCTTCTAATGCAGAAGAATTTATGGAGTCATTAAAAATTGATTTATTTTCTGACATGGTATTCGTCTTTACACCGAAAGGCGATGTAATGGAATTACCACTTGGATCGGTTCCGATTGATTTCGCGTATCGTGTCCATTCGGAAATTGGGAATAAAACAATTGGTGCAAAAGTAAACGGTAAAATGGTGACGTTGGATTATAAATTAAAAACAGGCGACATCATTGAAATTTTAACGTCGAAACATTCATATGGCCCAAGTCAAGATTGGGTAAAACTTGCTCAAACATCTCATGCGAAAAATAAAATTCGTCAATTCTTTAAGAAACAACGTAGAGACGAAAATATTGAAAAAGGTCGTGAACTTGTTGAAAAGGAAGTACGTGGTCTAGAGTATGAGATGAAAGAAGTATTAGCGCCTGATAACTTAAAACGCGTCGCTGAGAAATTTAACTTTGCAAATGAAGAAGATATGTTTGCAGCAGTTGGATATAGCGGAATTACAGCTTCGCAAATTGTTACGCGACTAACGGACAAGTTCCGCAAACAACGCGAAGAAGAAGAAATTGTTGAAGTTAAAGAAGTTCGTAAACCGATGAAAATTCGAAAATGGGATTCTGGTGTAAAGGTAAGCGGTGCTGATAATTTATTAATCCGTTTATCGAAATGCTGTAACCCAGTTCCAGGCGATGATATCGTTGGATATATTACGAAAGGCCGAGGTGTATCGATTCACCGCCGTGATTGTGTAAACGTTCATACAGAAGAAGCTGTAGAACGTTTATTAGAAGTAGAGTGGGAAGGTAGCCCTGAAAAAGAAATTGAGTATAACGTTGATATTGAAATTTCGGGTTACGATCGCCGTGGTTTATTAAATGAAGTACTGCAAGCTGTTACAGAGACGAAAACGTATATTTCAGCTGTTTCTGGTAGAAGTGACCGTAATAAAATGGCAACAATTAATATGTCAATCTCGATTCGTAACTTACAACACTTGAAAAAAGTAGTAGAACGCATTAAACGCGTTCCAGAAATTTATGCAGTACGACGCATGATGCATTAATAGGGAGTGTAGAAAGATGAGAGTTGTTTTACAACGATCAAAGAAAGCGTCTGTCACAGTAGACGGTGAGATCGTAGGACAAATTCCGTTCGGTTTAACATTACTAGTTGGCATTACGCATGAAGATACAGAAAAAGATGCAACTTATATTGCGGAAAAAGTTGCAAACTTACGTATTTTTGAAGATGAGAGCGGAAAGATGAATCATTCTGTACTTGATGTAGAAGGACAAGTTCTATCTATTTCGCAATTTACATTATACGGAGATTGTCGCAAGGGAAGACGTCCAAACTTTATGGATGCTGCGAAACCTGACTACGCAGAGCGTTTATACGATTTCTTTAATGAAGAAGTTCGCAAACAAGGATTGCATGTGGAAACAGGGAAGTTCGGAGCAATGATGGACGTTTCTTTAATCAATGATGGTCCGGTGACCTTAATTGTAGAAAGTAAATAGTGTTGATAAAAAAGAGAGGGTTATATAATCCTCTCTTTTTTATACATTGTTGTATGTTTTGTTCATTTATTTGGAATCAATAGCAGTTTCGGTTATGTATAACTCTCTCATCAATATGGAACAATAAAAAGTAAAACATCCATATTGAATGTGAGGGATATACGTATGCGTATGAATGAAAAAGGGCATTCTGTTACAAATGGTGCAAATCAACTGTTTAACGTGAATTTTCATGATTTTATTTCAAAAGAGCAAAATAATACTTCAATGGAGCTTGCTTCCGAGTTTGGGATTTCTCTTCAAGATGTAAAGCGTTTAAAGAAGCAGATTGAACGTTCTTAGAGCACTTGACAATCCTACTTAACAAACGTATAGTAATTTTATATTTACATATGAATATAACCGTTGATAGAGAAGAGTAAATGAGATACACATGGAAAGAGAAGGAATGTCTTAGGCTGAAAACATTTCTGCATGATGACTGATTGAATGACACTCTAGAGGTTTCAACTTGAACGGCATATATGCTTAGTAGGGATGAACGCATATTTAAGCGTTATTAAAAAAGTGGAAGCATACGTGCTTCAATTAGGGTGGCACCACGGGTATAATACTCTCGTCCCTACTGTTTAAACAGTAGAGGCGGGAGTTTTTTTATTTTTATTAAGATTAAAACAATTTGAGGAGGAACTGAATATGTCTATTCAAATCCCACGCGGAACGCAAGATATTCTTCCAGGCACTGTTGAGTTATGGCAGTATATCGAAGGGCAAGCACGCGAAATTTGCCGTCGTTACAATTATAAAGAAATTCGTACACCAATTTTTGAGCACACTGAGCTATTTTTACGCGGTGTTGGTGATACGACAGATATCGTACAAAAAGAAATGTACTCATTCCAAGATCGTGGAGAGCGTAGCTTAACATTACGTCCAGAAGGTACTGCACCTGTTGTACGTTCTTACGTTGAAAATAAAATGTTTGGTGATGCAACACAACCAACGAAATTATACTATATCGGTCAAATGTTCCGTTATGAAAGACCACAAGCAGGTCGCTATCGTCAATTCGTACAATTCGGTATCGAAGCAATCGGCAGTAATGACCCTGCAATTGATGCAGAAGTAATTGCACTTGCTGTTGAATTTTACCGCGGCATGGGCTTAAAAAATATTAAAGTTGTATTAAACAGTTTAGGTGACGCAGCGAGTCGTCAAGCACACCGTGATGCATTAATCGCACACTTTGAGCCACGTATCGGCGAATTCTGCTCTGACTGTCAATCTCGCTTAGAAAAGAACCCACTTCGAATTTTAGACTGTAAGAAGGACCGTAACCATGAATTAATGGCAACAGCTCCATCTATTACAGAATACTTAAACGAAGATTCAGCAGTATACTACGACAAAGTACAAGAACTATTAACGATGATGGATGTTCCATTTGAAAAAGATCCGAACTTAGTGCGTGGTTTAGACTACTATCAACATACTGTTTTTGAAATTATGAGTGAGGCAGAAGGTTTCGGTGCGATCACTACATTAAGCGGTGGTGGCCGTTATAACGGACTTGTACAAGAAATCGGTGGACCAGAAATGCCAGGTATCGGTTTTGCAATGAGTATTGAACGTTTAATTATGGCGCTAAAAGCTGAAAACATTGAATTACCACTTGAACATAGCATTGATTGTTACGTTGTAGCGCTTGGTGAAAAAGCGAAAGACCATGCTGCAAAAGTGGCATTCGATCTTCGTAAAGCTGGATTGTCGGTTGAAAAAGATTATTTAGATCGCAAAATGAAAGCACAATTTAAATCAGCAGATCGTCTAAAGGCGAAATTTGTAGCTGTATTAGGAGAAGATGAGCTAGATAAAGGCATCATTAACTTAAAAGATATGGCAACAGGTGAACAAGAAGAAGTAGCGTTAGATGTATTTGCTTCATACGTAGCAGAGAAATTAATATAGGGGGAACTTACAGTGGCTGAAAGAACACATGCATGTGGAAAAGTAACAGTAGAAGCTGTTGGACAAACAGTTCAATTAAAAGGTTGGGTACAAAAACGCCGTGACTTAGGTGGATTAATCTTTATCGATTTACGTGACCGTACAGGTATCGTACAAGTTGTATTTAACCCAGAAACATCAAAAGAAGCGTTAGAAGTAGCAGAAACAATTCGTAGCGAATACGTATTACACATAGAAGGTACAGTTGTTGAACGTGGTGAAGGCGCAATTAATGACAATATGGCAACTGGTCGTATTGAAGTACAAGCAACAAAAGTAAATGTACTAAATGCAGCGAAAACAACACCAATTATTATTGCTGATGATACAGATGCATCAGAAGATGTGCGTTTAAAATATCGTTATTTAGACTTACGTCGTCCTGTAATGTTCAACACATTCAAAATGCGTCACGACGTAACAAAAACAATTCGTAACTTCTTAGATACAGAAGAGTTCTTAGAAGTAGAAACACCAATTTTAACGAAAAGTACGCCAGAAGGAGCTCGTGACTATTTAGTACCAAGTCGTGTACATGACGGTGAATTCTATGCATTACCACAGTCACCACAGTTATTTAAACAGCTTCTTATGGTCGGCGGATTTGAGCGTTACTATCAAGTAGCACGTTGTTTCCGTGACGAAGATTTACGTGCAGATCGTCAACCAGAATTCACGCAAATCGATATTGAAGCTTCATTCTTAACACAAGATGAGATTTTAGAAATGATGGAGCGTATGATGACGAAAGTTATGAAGGATGCAAAAGGTGTAGAAGTTAGTGCACCATTCCCTCGTATGAAATATGCTGATGCAATGGCTCGCTACGGTTCTGATAAGCCAGATACACGCTTTGAAATGGAACTAACAGACTTATCTGAGTTTGCAGCAGGTTGTGGCTTTAAAGTGTTTACAAGTGCTGTAGAAAGCGGCGGACAAGTAAAAGCAATTAATGCAAAAGGTGCTGCAAGTAAATACTCTCGTAAAGACATCGATGCATTAACTGAATTCGTGAAAGTATACGGTGCAAAAGGTCTAGCTTGGCTTAAAGTTGAAGAAGACGGCTTAAAAGGACCGATTGCGAAATTCTTCGGTGAAGAAGATGCAAACGTGTTAATGAGTACATTAGAAGCTACTGCTGGCGACTTATTACTATTCGTAGCAGATAAGAAGAGCGTTGTTGCAGATAGCTTAGGCGCACTTCGTTTACGTCTAGGTAAAGAGCTTGAGTTAATTGATGAAAGTAAATTTAACTTCCTATGGGTAACTGATTGGCCACTTCTTGAGTACGATGAAGATGCAAATCGTTATTTCGCAGCTCATCACCCATTCACAATGCCATTCCGTGAAGACGTTGAGCTACTAGAAACAGCGCCAGAAAAAGCACGTGCACAAGCATATGACCTTGTATTAAACGGTTATGAGCTTGGTGGTGGATCACTTCGTATTTACGAGCGTGACGTACAAGAAAAAATGTTCAAAGCACTTGGATTCTCACAAGAAGAAGCGCAAGAGCAATTCGGATTCTTATTAGAAGCATTCGAATACGGTACACCACCACACGGCGGAATCGCATTAGGTTTAGATCGTCTTGTTATGTTACTTGCAGGCCGTACGAACCTTCGTGATACAATTGCATTCCCAAAAACAGCAAGCGCAAGCTGCTTATTAACAGAAGCTCCAAGCCCAGTTGCAGAAGCACAGCTTGAAGAGTTAAACTTAAAATTAAGCTTAAAAGAAGAAAAGTAAGAATAGGGTCTAGATGGTTATACTATAACCATCTAGACTTTTTTAATGGATAATTAAAAGAAGAAACAAAATCCCGGTTTACACTATGTTTTCATTATCGAAATATGTATTTTTAGGAATTCTATAACTTTTTCTATACAAATAGTCGGAAAAACGCTAGAATACATGGTAGACCATTTTTGTAATAGGAGTGTAGAGCTGAATGTTACATCAATTTTCACGTAATGAATTAGCCTTCGGTAAAGAAGGACTTGAAATATTAAAAAATAGTACAGTCGGTATTTTAGGAATTGGCGGCGTAGGTTCATTTTCAGCTGAAGCGTTAGCGCGTTCTGGAGTAGGACGTCTCGTATTAGTTGATAAAGACGTTGTAGATATTACAAACGTAAACCGTCAAATTCACGCTTTAGTATCTACTGTAGGACGTTCAAAAGTAGAATTAATGAAAGAGCGTATTGCAGACATTAATCCGGAATGTGAAGTAATTGGATTAGAAATGTTTTATACAGATGAAACATATGAAGAGTTCTTTAAACACGGTTTAGATTTCGTAGTGGATGCATCTGATACGATTACGTTCAAAATCCATTTAATTAAACAATGTTTACGTCGTAAAATTAAAATTATCTCATGTATGGGTGCAGCAAATAAAATGGACCCAACTCGTTTCCGTATTGCGGACATTTCTAAAACACATACAGATCCAATTGCGAAAGTAATTCGTACGAAGCTTCGTAAAGAGGGTATTAAAAAAGGTGTAAAAGTTGTCTTCTCTGACGAAAACCCAATCGTAATTCGTGAAGAAGTACGTAAAGAAATCGTACCAGACGAGAATGCAAAAATTCGTAAAGCGAAATTACCGCCTTCATCAAATGCATTCGTACCATCTGTGGCAGGCTTAATTATGGCAAGTCACGTTGTACGTGAACGTATTAAAAATGTAGAAGTGAAACGTGTAGGGCAAGAATAAAAGAAAAGCATATATCCATTTTGGATATATGCTTTTTTATATGTATTAAAGAAATATGGATATTTGCATCACTACTAGTTCAAATGTAAGTAAGGTTAGTAAGTAATAATCATATTTATCTGATTTATAGGCGGATGTCTTTTTTAGACTGTTAATGGTGAAAAGAGCTAAAGTCAGGACGAGAAGGCCAAGAGTTATTTTGAAGATTATTAATGGAATAGCAACCATCTCCCTTTAAAGGTATATGGTTATAATAACATTTTAGTAAAAATTATCCAATATGTTTTAGAAGTTTCCTTGTATGACAAGGAGGAATGTTATTGTCAATCTTTGTCGTTAAATCGATATCCTTTGTTGAATCGTTGATATATTGCAAGTTGTGATAGATATATTTGAAAAACCGTTAATATAATTTCATTTACCGACATGTATATATATGGTTTTCCGAAAACAAACAAGGATGTCACTTAGTCAAAAAAGTGACATCCTTATTTTTAATTCTCTGCAGAATATATAATATCTAAATTTCCATTTTGATCTGTCTTGAAAATGGGAGCAATCTGTTCTTCTTGTTCTTCGACCGAAACAAGTTTTCGAGCACGATCCATAATTCGAACAAGCATCGCGTAATCTTCTTCGATTGCTTGTTGTTTTTTTGTGAGTACCGCTAATTTCGTTTCAAGTTCATGATTCGTTTTTTGCAGAGAAGTGAGCTGAGCTTGTAATACATCATTTTCAGTTTGCAACTTTGCGAGTGAAGGGTTATTATGCTCCAAGTTTTGCAAAAATGAGATGACATTTTGCATCGTAAGTTCTTGTTTACTTGGCGTAATATCTTCAGAAAACTCAGCATCGATTACGAGTTGTTTCGTTTTCGTGAACTGATTTTTTTCTATTTTAGCTTCAGAGCGCTTTAATTCTTTACGTTGTTTCTTCGCAAGCTGCACAGCATCTTCGTAATTCGGCCTTACTTCAGCATTCCATCTAAAGCCGCAAGCTGCTGAAGTCCGGTTCAACGTATCGCCGACTTCATCAAACGCTTTTATTTGTGTACTTCCGCTGCGAATATGTCGCAAAACAGTTTCTGCTAAAAGGAGATCATCTTCTTTTGTCCATGCATCTTGACGTGTTTTCATAAGCGAAGCCTCCATAATGGTGACGTTTTCGTTTATGTTACCCTTTATTTTTCGTTTTATTCGAAGTTTGTAATCTTTCATAAACAGTAGAAAGTGCTTGCTCAAATTTCCCTGTCGTTTTCGGTTTATAATATTGCTTGTTTTTTATTTTATCAGGTAAGTATTGTTGCCTTACCCAGCCATTTGGATGGTCGTGTGGATATAAATATCCAATGCCTCTTCCGAGTGATTCTGCGCCTTTGTAATGACTATCTTTTAAATGGCTTGGAATGTCACCTGTTTGACCGTTGCGTAAATCGTGTAATGCAGCATCAAGTGCTTTATAAGCTGAATTTGATTTTGGTGATAAGCATAGTTCTATAACGGCATTTGCAAGTGGGATGCGTGCTTCTGGGAATCCAACTCGTTCAGCTGATTCAATTGCAGCTAGTATACGCGGTCCAGCTTGTGGGCTAGCAAGTCCAATATCTTCATAAGCCATAATAAGAAGGCGTCTGCCAATACTTTGTAAATCACCTGCTTCAATAAGGCGTGCTAAATAATGGAGCGCTGCATTTACATCACTTCCGCGCACTGATTTTTGAAATGCTGATAATACGTCATAATGAGCATCGCCGCCTTTGTCGTGAACGAAGCTCTTCTTTTGTAAGCATTCTTCCGCAATCTCGAGTGTGATTTCAGCCGCTTGATCGTCTGTAGTAAAGCTAGATAATACAGCAAGTTCAAGTGCGTTATAAGCGGAACGCATATCACCACCAGAGGCATTTGCAAAATGATGTAGTGCTTCATCTGTTACCGTTACAGCATATTCTCCAAGGCCTTTTTCTTTATCTTCTAAAGCTCTTTTTAACCCAATTAAAATATCATCTTCTGTTAGTGCGTGTAATTCGAAAATTTGACACCTGCTTCGAATAGCCGAGTTTATTGCATGGAATGGATTACTTGTCGTTGCACCAATTAAAGTAAGAAGTCCGCTTTCTAAGTGAGGTAATAGAAAGTCTTGCTTTGCTTTATCTAGACGGTGAACTTCATCTAAAATTAAAACGAGGTGTCGATGCATCTTTGCTTCTTGTACGACAACTTCCATATCTTTTTTATTGTGAGTAACAGCGTTTAATAGACGAAACGGGGTACCGGTACTTCCTGCAATTGCACTGGCAATGGATGTTTTTCCTGTACCTGGAGGACCGTATAAAATCATAGATTGAAAATGATTTGCTTGGACCATTCGCCATAAAATCTTTCCTTCACCAACTAAATGTTGTTGCCCAATAATTTCTTGAATATTAGTAGGGCGCATTCGATGTGCGAGTGGTTGTTTCATTTAGACCGTCTCCCTTAATATATAATCTCGTTCTATCGTATCATTTTTTTCTACGAAATTTGAAATAGGATGCTGTTTTATGGGAAAAATGAAGAATAATATTTTCATTTTTCTTTCAATTGTAATAATTTCCGAGTTTTTCAATGTGATTTTATGTTATCATTTTGATACACAAGTTGAAATTTCTTATAATACTATATTATGCTATAATTTCATAGGATTTTAAATTGTGTTCTTTTTATAAATAAGATATAACCAATAGAAGTGAAAATTTGAAAAGAGGTGCAAAATAGATGAAGATTTCAACAAAAGGCCGCTATGGCTTAACAATTATGATTGATCTTGCAAAAAAGTTTGGTGAAGGTCCAATTTCATTAAAATCAATTGCGCAGGCGCATGACTTATCCGAGCATTACTTAGAGCAATTAATTTCACCACTTCGTAACGCTCGTCTTGTAAAGAGTACGCGCGGGGCATATGGCGGATATGTATTATCTGATCAACCGGCTAACATTACAGCTGGGGATGTAATCCGTGTATTAGAGGGACCGATTAGTGTTGTAGAAATGATAGAAGAAGAAGAGCCAGCACAGCGCCAGTTATGGATGCGTGTTCGTGATGCCGTGCAAGAAGTGTTAGATAGTACAACGTTAGAAGATTTAGTACGTTATGAGGAAGAAAATCACGGGGGCTATATGTTTTACATTTAATTCCTTGTGAAACGATTTGGAAAGAAGGAGATTTAATGGAACGCATTTACTTAGATCATGCTGCGACATCTCCGACTCACCCAGAAGTGGTCGAAAAGATGATTCCATATATGACAGAAATATTCGGGAACCCGTCTAGTATTCACTTTTATGGACGTCAAACTCGTCACACAGTAGATGAGGCGAGACGAGTGTGTGCACGCAGCATTCATGCGAATCCGAATGAAATTATATTTACGAGCGGTGGTACAGAAGCTGATAATTTATCGCTTATAGGTGTAGCACGTGCGAACCGTCATAAAGGTAACCACATAATAACGACGCAAATTGAACATCATGCGATTTTGCATACGTGCGAATTGTTAGAGCGTGAAGGGTTTGAAGTGACATATTTACCTGTCGATGAAACAGGACGCATTCAAGTTTCTGACATACAAAAGGCATTAACAGAAGAGACGATTCTTGTATCTATTATGTTTGGGAATAATGAAGTAGGGACAATGCAACCAATTGTGGAAATAGGAAAGCTGCTAAAAGAGCATCAAGCTTATTTCCATACAGATGCGGTACAAGCTTACGGTTTAGTAGAAATTAATGTGAAAGAGTTTGGTATTGATTTATTATCAATTTCAGCTCATAAAATTAATGGGCCAAAAGGTGTAGGGTTCTTATTCGCTGGTGCAAATGTGAAATTTGAGCCGTTATTAATAGGCGGAGAGCAAGAAAGAAAACGCCGTGCTGGTACGGAAAATGTGCCTAGTATTGCTGGGCTTCAGCATGCAATTCTTATAGCTGAAAAAACTCGTGAGCAAAAAAATGCCCAATATGAAGAGTTTAAAGATATAATGGTATCTGTCTTCAAAAATGAAGGCATTACTTTCGAGGTAAACGGAAACTTAGAACATCGCTTACCGCATGTACTTAATGTAAGTTTTACAGGAATGAACATTGAACCGTTTCTTGTGAACTTAGACCTAGCTGGCATTGCAGTATCAAGTGGTTCTGCTTGTACAGCTGGTTCGATTGATCCATCACATGTATTAGTAGCGATGTTTGGAAAAGACTCCGATCAAATACGTTCATCCGTACGCTTTAGTTTTGGGCTTGGAAATACGAAAGAGCAAATTGAAAAAGCGGCGTACGAAACAGTGAAAATCGTGAAGCGATTAACACAAAATTAGCATGGGAGGTGACATGATGAACAAACTACCTCACGAAACACGCGTTGTCATCGGAATGTCCGGTGGCGTCGATTCATCTGTAGCAGCACTTTTATTAAAAGAGCAAGGTTATGATGTAATCGGAATTTTTATGAAAAACTGGGATGATACAGATGAGAATGGTGTCTGCACAGCAACAGAAGATTACAATGATGTAATTGAAGTGTGTAACCAAATTGGTATTCCGTATTATGCAGTAAACTTTGAAAAACAATACTGGGATAAAGTATTTACGTACTTCTTAGATGAGTACCGAGCTGGTCGTACACCAAACCCAGATGTAATGTGTAATAAAGAAATTAAATTTAAAGCATTTTTAGAGCATGCAATTGCGCTTGGTGCCGATTATGTAGCAACAGGTCATTATGCACGCGTTGCTTATATGGACGGCGAATATAAAATGCTTCGCGGCGTTGATGACAATAAAGATCAAACATACTTCTTAAATCAATTAAGCCAAGAGCAATTATCAAAAACAATGTTCCCGTTAGGTGAACTGAAGAAACCACAAATTCGTGAAATGGCGAAAGAAGCTGGCTTAGCGACAGCGGCGAAAAAAGATAGTACAGGTATTTGCTTCATTGGTGAGCGTAACTTTAAAGATTTCTTAAGTAACTACTTACCAGCACAACCAGGTGTAATGCAAACATTATCTGGTGAAGTGAAAGGGAAGCATGACGGTTTAATGTATTATACAATTGGACAACGTCATGGTCTTGGAATTGGTGGTAATGGTGATCCATGGTTTGCTGTTGGAAAAAATCTAAAAGAAAACATTTTATATGTTGATCAAGGATTCCATAACGAACTTCTATATGGTGATGAAGTTATTGCTACGAATGTAGGATGGGTAAGTAACAAAGAAAAAGAAACAGAATTTAAGTGCACGGCGAAATTCCGTTATCGTCAAGAAGACAATAAAGTAACGGTTCAAATCGTTGATGAAAATACAGTTCGTATTCTTTGTGATGAGCCAATTCGTGCAATTACACCAGGACAAGCAGTCGTTTTCTATGATGGAGATGAGTGCTTAGGCGGTGCTACAATTGATGAAGTATACCGTAGTGGTAAGAAATTGGATTATTTAGGATAAATGAGAAGCCTCTGCCGATTAGCGGTTAGAGGTTTCTTTTACATAAAGCGAATTTTCGTTCGCTTGGAAAATACATTCTTTGTTATAATTTGTTGTAGAGGTGAAGGACATGTCAAACAAACTTGAAACAGGTATTCAATATATGCAAGAAGGAAATTGGGAAGAAGCAGCTAAAAATTTTACAGAAGCAATTGAAGAAAATCCGAAAGATGCGCTTGGATACATTAATTTTGCAAATTTATTAGACGTATTAGGAGATAGTGAGCGAGCGATTTTATTTTATAAACGTGCATTAGAGTTAGATGATAAATCTGCAGCTGCTTATTATGGCTTAGGAAACGTATATTATGGCCAAGAGCAATTTACTGAGGCGAAAGTTGTATTCGAACAAGCAATGCAAGCTGGATTACAATCAGCTGATGTAACATTTATGTTAGGTATTACACATGTACAGCTTGGAAATGATCGTCTTGCACTACCATTCTTACAAAGAGCAACAGAATTAGATGAAAACGATGTAGAAGCTGTATTCCAGTGCGGACTTTGCTTTGCGCGACTAGAACATATTCAAGAGGCGAAACCTTATTTTGAAAAGGTATTAGAAATGGATGAAGAGCATGCAGATGCGTATTACAATTTAGGTGTTGCTTACGTATTTGAAGAAAATAACGAGAAAGCTCTCGCTTTATTTAAGAAAGCAACTGAAATTCAGCCAGATCACTTTTTAGCTGGTAATGGCGTTCGTTTATTAGAGCAAGAAGCTGAATAAGATAAAAATATAGTTTAATGGGTAGTTATCCCTCATCTAAAAAGGTGGGGGATGTACTGCTCATTAAAGTGAAAATATCGGAAAGGAGAGGAAAGATGGGAAATCAACATGCAATGGATTTGTTTGAGGAAGAGAAAAAATTTATAAAAGCGCAAGTTCTTCATACCATTTTCCACAACGAAGAAAACCTCTATTCCGTTGTCAGTATGAAAGTCATTGAAACGAATGAAACGTATGACGAAAAGAAAGTAATGATAAACGGTCATTTTCCCCGCATGCATGAAGATGAAGTGTTTACATTGACAGGTCACTTTAAGGACCATCCAAAGTATGGAAAACAATATATGGTTGAAACATTTAAAAAAGAATTGCCGCAAACAAAAGCAGGTATGGTGCAATATTTAGCGAGTGATTTATTTAAAGGGATAGGAAAGCGTACAGCGGAAAAAATTGTGGATCATCTCGGGGAACATGCTATTTCTAAAATTATGGATGACCCTGAGGCGTTAAATGGTGTTGTTAACAAACAAAAGGCTCAGGAAATATATGAGACAATTGTTGAACATCAAGGATTAGAGAAAGTAATGAGCTTTTTAAATGGTTACGGTTTTGGAACGAAACTTTCTATTAAGATTTACCAGCAATATAAAGAGATGACATTAGAAGTGATTCGTAATAATCCGTATCAACTTATTGAAGAAGTGGACGGGATTGGTTTTGGACGAGCGGATGATATAGGGCGTGCGTTAGGGATATCGGGTAATCACGACGACCGTGTACGAGCGGGATGTTTTTACACATTAGAGAATGTCTCATTGCAACTTGGTCACGTTTATATGAGGAAAGATCAACTTGTAAGAGAAACGATGTCACTTTTAAACAATCAAGAAGGAAGAGTGACTGAAGAAGATATTATAGGTTGTATTGAAACGATGCAAAGTGAAGGGAAAGTCATCATAGAAGAAGAACGAGTGTATTTAGCAACTTTATTCTACTCTGAAAAAGGTGTTGTAAAGTCTATTCGTCGATTGATGAATCAAGAGGAAACACCTTCATTTCCTGAAGCAGAAGTGTTAAAAACATTAGGTGAAATTGAAGAACAGTTGAATGTACAATATGCACCATTTCAGCAAGAAGCGATTCAAACGGCACTTCATAAACCGATGATGTTATTAACAGGTGGACCAGGAACAGGAAAAACAACCGTTATTAAAGGGATTGTTGAAATGTATGCGTCACTTCACGGATTATCGTTAAATCCGAATGAATACAGTGATGATAATCCATTTCCAATACTATTAACAGCTCCAACAGGAAGAGCAGCGAAGCGGATGAGTGAATCGACAGGACTTCCAGCTTGCACAATTCACCGTTTGCTTGGCTGGACGCCAGAAGGATCTTTCCAGCGTAATGAAACGGATCCTGTCCAAGGTAAGCTCCTTATTATCGATGAATTTTCAATGGTTGATATTTGGCTCGCAAATCAGCTATTTAAGTCGCTACCAACGAATATTCAAGTTATCGTTGTAGGTGATGAAGATCAGTTGCCATCTGTAGGACCTGGACAAGTATTAAAAGATTTATTAAATGCAGGTGCAGTTCCGACAGTGAAGCTTACTGAAATTTATCGTCAAGCAGAAGGCTCATCTGTTATTCAACTTGCCCATGCGATCAAAGACGGCACACTCCCACCAGATTTAGCGCAAAATAAAAAAGATCGTTCGTTTATCAGCTGTACAGGGGCTCAAATTGTTGAGGTTGTGAAAAAAGTTTGCGAAAACGCTAAAACAAAAGGCTTTAGTGCAAGGGATGTTCAAGTATTAGCACCGATGTACCGCGGGCCTGCTGGTATTAATGTATTAAACGAAGCGCTGCAACAAGTATTTAACCCGAAAAGGGAAAAGAGTAAAGAAATCCAGTACGGTGATGTTGTATACCGAAGAGGCGATAAAGTACTGCAACTCGTTAATCAGCCGGAGAGCCAAGTGTTTAATGGGGATATCGGAGAAATTGTTTCGGTGTTTTATGCGAAAGAAAACGTTGAGCAACAAGATATGATTATCGTTTCATTTGATGGAATTGAGGTAACGTATACAAAGCCGGATTTAAATCAAATTACACATGCATATTGTTGTTCGATTCATAAATCACAAGGTAGTGAATTTCCGATTGTTATTATGCCGATTGTGAAAAGTTACAACCGTATGTTACGCCGTAATTTAATTTACACGGGCATTACAAGAAGTAAGAAGTTCCTTATTATTTGCGGGGAGGAAGTAGCTTTCCAATCTGGTGTAAATCGCCTTGATGATGCAATGCGTCAAACAACTTTAGCTAGTCGCTTGCAGGAATCACAAGGAGAAGTACAGATGGTCACAGTTAATGGCGAGGAAATGGACGTGGAAAACATTTCACCGTATGATTTCATGTAACAAGGTGAAATTATATAGTGAAACTTTCAAACGCATAGCGTTGAAAGGCTCCAGCAATGTATAAATGAATGCGGTTTGGACATAATGGCGAATAGAATCTGGGAGACTGTAAGGAGATGAAAGCCATATGTTCATTTGTCCAAATTGCAAAGGGAAAGACATTGGAAAAATAGGTGTCAACCAATTTTATTGCTGGAATTGTTATATCGAATTATCGGTTTCAAAGGGGAAAATCCATACGCATCAAGTTGAGGAAGATGGTTCATTAAGCTCTCTTGATGATTTATTTGATGAGAATGAAAGAACGATCGGATAACGAAAAGGGGGATTTACTTTGAATCTACGCAATTCATTAATCGCATTAGGTGTTGGAGCTGCAGCATATCAATATGCTCGTAAGCAAGATGTATTTTCAAAACGCAATATGAAAAAAGCACGTAAGATGATTAAGTCTTACTTATAATCATTTCGATAAAGTGAAAAACTCCCTTATAGACAAGGGAGTTTTTTTATGCACTCATATGCAAATAAAAAAGTCCAATTTCTGAGAAAAGATAAGATAAACCGTAACAGCCAACGCCAAGTATTCCATACTGCCATAATTGCTTCGCTTTTTCTTTACGTGAGGAACGAATAAAGAACCCCTTCCAAATACCAAAGCCGATACAAATCCATTCAAGAATCATAAAAATTGCTGATAATCCAAGCATAAACAAAACCATAATTAGCCCTCCTGATTACATTATTTCATGCTGTATTCTCAGGGGTGGTTGTCCTTGTTATGTTATTTATATGTACGTCTTTAAAAAACAGTATGGTCCGTATGAAAAGATTTTAAAAGTTTCACACATAACCTAACCCATTTATTTTCAAAATAAAGGTGGAGGAGGTTTTTCATGTGAAGAATCTTAAAATCATTTGGATATATCGTTTAGGATTATTGTTACTTGTTTTTCTTTGTTTGCTCGTCTTTTTAAAAATTAAGCCACTATGGGCACCGATTATTTTTGTATTTAAAGTAGCAATTACGCCGTTTCTTATCGCCTGTTTTATTGCGTATTTATTGCACCCTTTAATTGAAAAAATTCATAAGGAAGGGATGCCCCGTACACTTGCCATTTTGCTCATTTATATCCTTTTCTTCGGCGGAATTGGTTATGGGATTTATAAAGGAACACCAGTCGTTATTAAACAGTTACAAGAGATTAATGAACAATTTCCGCAGTTTACAAAGATGTACGATTCGTGGATGGATGGCGTTACAGAACAAACAGCGAATTTCCCTTCGTTCATTCATGAAAAGGTGAAACAACTTTTTGTGGGTGTGGAAACGAAGATTCAAGCGCTTTTAAATAAAGTGATGAGTACAGCTCGTGGTGTACTCGATTCATTGCTCATTATTTTCTTAATACCGTTCATTGTATTTTACATATTAAAAGATTATGGTGAGTTTTATCATATCTTTTGGAAACTAGTCCCAAGTAAATGGCGAGGTACGGGGCAAATGCTTGCGAAAGAAATTGATAAGTCACTTGGAAGTTATATTCGAGGACAGTTATTTGTTTGTTTAGTATTAGGGGGAGTATCAGCTCTTTCTTTTTGGTTTATCGGTATGAAATATCCATTATTGCTTGGCATTATTATTGGGGTAACGGATATAATCCCGTACTTTGGTCCTATTTTAGGAGCGATCCCGACGTTAATGATTGCAGCAACAGTATCAACGAGTTTACTTATTAAGGCGGGGATTACGATTGCTATTTTGCAATTTGTGGAAAGTAACATTTTATCGCCTTACATTGTTGGTAAGTCACTTCGTATGCATCCTGTTATTATTATGCTTGCATTACTTGTTGGAGGGGAAGTAGCTGGTATTGTAGGATTACTAATATCGGTTCCGATTTTAGCAGTTATTCGTACTGTCATTGTTCATGTGAGACCTCTCTTGAAAAAAGAAAATGTGTAAGTATAGAAGCCCTCTATGTAAGAAATAGAGGGCTAATCATATATTTATTTAGAAAGCTGCTCGTGTATCTTTTGAACGAGGGAGCTCACATCATTTGTTTGAATATGTTTTATTTTTTTCCATTCGTTATCATACATAAATACAATTTGATTGTTGAAAAGACGCTTTTGTTCTTTTAGATTAGAAATTTTTGCGAAAGAGTACTCTTCAAATATTGGATTCTTACTTACATCTGGCCCGTAAAAGAATAGCCTTTTGTTCGTTAAAATTAGCAATCCTGGCCTTGCGACGGAACGATAAATAAATATGTCTAATGAACATGCTGCGTAAAATAATATCGTTTCGTCAGTCGCTAATATGTTTTTAGCTTTGTTAAGTAAGGTTGTCATTGTGATCGCTCCTTTATTTTATTAACAATAATTTAATTATAGAAAAAAAGTAATATTTAGAAATTTTTATAAATAATTATTGTAAGGAGATTCCAATTTATTAATAAACGCATAATATATGAAAAGGCTGTTAAGAATGAATAGTAGAATACCTATGATTAATAAGCGATTAATACAATATAAATGATTATCTACATTGACAAACTTAAGAGAATTCTATTATATTTAGTCATATAATACATTAAATCAATGACGGAACAAGTACGTTACAGTCCATTTATAGAGAGAAGCTTCCATATGGCTGAAAGAAGCTTTAAATGAAGGGTAACAGAAAGCTAATCCTGAGAGCAGCTAATCACTGCCGTCTTGCCACGTTACGGCACCATGAGGTGATGAATTGATTGTTATTGTAATCAATTCATAATTAGGGTGGTATCGCGAGTTAACTCTCGTCCCTTTTATAGGGACGGGAGTTTTTTATATTTAAGGAGGAAAATACAATGAAACAACTAACAGGCGCACAAATTCGTCAAATGTTTTTAGACTTTTTCCAAGAAAAAGGACATGCAGTAGAACCTAGTGCATCACTAGTTCCGCATGAAGATCCATCTCTTCTATGGATTAATAGTGGTGTAGCAACATTAAAAAAATATTTTGATGGACGTGTAATCCCACAAAATCCACGTATTACAAATGCTCAAAAATCAATTCGTACAAACGATATTGAAAACGTAGGGAAAACAGCTCGTCACCATACATTCTTTGAAATGTTAGGAAACTTCTCAATTGGTGATTACTTCAAAGAAGAAGCAATTACATGGGCTTGGGAATTCTTAACGAGCGACAAATGGATCGGATTCGATAAAGAATTACTATCAGTTACAATCCATCCAGAAGATGAAGAAGCATTCACAATTTGGAATGAGAAAATGGGCGTTCCAAAAGAGCGTATTATCCGCTTAGAAGAAAACTTCTGGGATATCGGTGAAGGACCAAGTGGACCGAATACAGAGATTTTCTATGACCGCGGAGAAGCTTACGGTAATGACTTTAGTGACCCAGAATTATATCCAGGTGGAGAAAACGAGCGTTACTTAGAAGTATGGAACCTTGTATTCTCTCAATTTAATCATAATCCAGATGGTTCATATACACCACTTCCTAAGAAAAACATTGATACAGGGATGGGTCTAGAACGTATGACATCTATCGTTCAAGATGTGCCTACGAACTTTGATACAGATCTATTCATGCCGATGATTGGTGCAACAGAATCAATTTCTGGTGAGAAATATCGTAATGGCGATTTAGAAAAAGATATGGCGTTTAAAGTAATTGCTGACCATATCCGTACAGTAACATTTGCTGTTGGTGACGGTGCTCTTCCTTCTAACGAAGGCCGTGGTTATGTATTACGTCGTTTATTACGCCGCGCTGTTCGTTATTCGAAGAAATTAAACATTAACCGTCCATTCATGTTTGAATTAGTACCGGTTGTTGGAGAAGTAATGAAAGACTTCTATCCAGAAGTACTTGAAAAGAAAGATTTCATTGCGAAAGTTGTGAAAAACGAAGAAGAGCGTTTCCATGAAACACTTCATGATGGTGAAGCAATTTTAGCTGAAGTTATTACAAAAGCAAAAGAAGAAAAAACAACTGTTATTTCTGGAGTAGATGCGTTCCGTCTATATGACACATACGGTTTCCCAATCGAATTAACAGAAGAATATGCAGAAGAAGCTGGTATGACAGTTGACCAAGAAGGCTTCGAAAATGAAATGGAAAAACAACGTGAGCGTGCACGTGCTGCTCGTCAAGACGTTGACTCAATGCAAGTTCAAGGCGGTGTACTTGGAGAAGTTAAAGTAGCGAGTGAGTTCGTTGGTTACGGTACAGTTGCAACAGAAAGTAACGTTGTTGCACTTGTGAAAAACGGCGAATACACAGATAGCTTACAAGCTGGTGAAGAAGGACAATTAATGCTTGATGTAACACCATTCTATGCTGAGAGCGGTGGACAAATTGCAGACCGTGGTTACCTTCTTGCTGATGGCGTGAAAGTTCTTGTAAAAGACGTGCAAAAAGCACCAAATGGTCAAAACTTACACAAAGTTGTTGTTGAAGAAGGTACATTAACGAAAGATGCGGCTGTGAAAGCTATTATCGATACGAAAAACCGTAGTAGCGTTGTGAAAAATCATACAGCAACTCACTTACTACACCAAGCATTAAAAGATGTACTTGGAACACACGTTAACCAAGCAGGTTCTCTTGTAACTTCTGAACGTTTACGCTTTGACTTCTCTCACTTCGGTCAAGTACAAGCTGACGAATTAGAAAAAATTGAGCGTATGGTAAACGAGAAAATTTGGGAAAGTATTGATGTTGAGATTTCTCAAAAAGCAATCGAAGAAGCGAAAGAAATGGGCGCAATGGCATTATTCGGTGAAAAATACGGTGATGTTGTACGCGTTGTACAAGTTGGCGATTACAGCTTAGAGCTTTGTGGTGGTTGTCACGTTGATAATACAGCTTCTATCGGTATTTTCAAAATCGTTGCTGAGTCTGGTATCGGTGCAGGAACTCGTCGTATTGAAGCAGTAACTGGTAAGTCTGCATACGAATTAATGAACGATCAAGTAGGTTTATTAAAAGAAGCAGCAGGAAAAATGAAAACAAATCCGAAAGATATTTTAACAAGAGTTGATGGTCTATTTGCCGAAGTAAAACAACTGCAAAAAGAAAACGAATCTCTTGCTGCGAAATTAAGCAATATCGAAGCTGGAAACTTAACTGATTCTGTAATGACAGTTGATGGTGTGAATGTATTAGCAGCGAAAGTAAATGTCGCAGATATGAACAACTTACGTACGATGATGGATGATCTAAAAAATAAATTAGAGTCGGCAGTTGTTGTATTAGTGTCTGTTAATGACGATAAAGTAAATATCCTAGCAGGTGTAACGAAAGACTTAATTGGCCAAGGTTACCATGCTGGTAAACTTGTGAAAGAAGTAGCTTCTCGTTGCGGCGGTGGCGGTGGTGGCCGTCCTGATATGGCACAAGCAGGCGGTAAAAACCCAGCTCAAGTCGAAGAAGCTTTAGCATTTGTACAAGAGTACGTTAAATCTGTTTCAAAATAAAGAGATAGTAGTGTACAATGGTAGGGAGAGGAGAAGTTCTTCTCCCTATACTTACTATATAAGTGAGGTGCTTGAAATGGACGGTTTTGATAAAACAATGAAGTTTAGCATTCAAGATGAAAAACAGAGTGTCCATGTAAATGATGTACTTTTAACTGTGTATGATGCACTTCAAGAAAAAGGCTATAATCCGATTAACCAAATCGTCGGTTATTTATTAAGTGGAGACCCAGCATACATACCTCGCCATAAAGATGCACGTAGCATCGTTCGCAAGCTTGAACGTGATGAGATTATTGAAGAGCTTGTGAAGTCTTACTTGAAACATCATCGTGAGGAGTAGTTTATGCGGATATTAGGTTTAGATGTAGGTACAAAAACAGTCGGAGTTGCAATTAGCGACGAAATGGGCTGGACAGCACAAGGATTAGAAACAATTAAGATTAACGAAGAACGAGGTCACTTTGGTTTTGATCGTATTTCTGAGTTAGTAAAGCAGTACAATGTGGATAAAATAGTAGTAGGTTTACCTAAAAATATGAATGGTACAATTGGCCCACGTGGTGAAGCGTGCCAACAATTTGCAGAAAACCTACGAGAGCTGTTACAATTAGACGTTGTAATGTGGGACGAGCGTTTGTCAACGATGGCAGCGGAACGTCTACTCATTTCAGCTGATGTAAGTCGTAAGAAGCGAAAACAAGTAATCGATAAGATGGCTGCAGTCGTAATCTTACAAGGATTTTTAGATAGTAAATAAGAGGTGACCAAAATGGAAGAAAATCAAATTACAATTGTAGACGAAAAAGGTAACGAACATTTATGTGAAATTATTTTCACTTTTGATGCTGAAAAATTTGGTAAAAAATCATATGTAGTCTTCTCTCCAATCGGTGAAGTAGACGAAGATGGAGACCCAATTTATGATGCAATGGCTTATGAGCAAAATGAAGAAGAGGGCGGAAGCTTACTTCCAATCGAATCTGAAGAAGAGTGGGAAATGGTACAAGAAATGTTCAACACTCTTGCTGATGAGCAAGAAGCTGAATAATAAGTACTGAAAAGATGGACGACATACAGTCCATCTTTTTTTGTATTTATATGTAAAATGAAAGATTTTTTGTCGAAACTGTGTAAGTCTTTGTAGTATAATGAGACGGATTGTAGAAAAATAAAGTGTCTATTAAAAAAAGATAAGTGAATTTGTTGCGTTTTTACATCGTGCTGTATAGAAAGGTGTACATACGGTCTACAATTAAGTAAGGAGGAAATGTTTTGATAGAGAATCAAGTGAAAAAGAAGCGTAGACGCATCTTTTTATTTTCGATTATTGCACTGCTTTTAGTTTGTGGTTCAGTCTATGCGTATATTTCATCCGCATTAGGACCAGTTGATAGCGGGAATAAAAAAGAGATTGAAGTAGAAATTCCGAAAGGATCATCTACAAGTAAAATTGGAGAAATTTTAGAAGAAAAAGGCGCTGTAAAAAACGGTACAGTTTTTAGTTTTTATACAAAGGCTAAATCGAAAAGTTTACAAGCAGGTACATATTTATTAAACCCTTCAATGAATGCTGAAGATGTGATCGAACAAATGTCATCTGGCAACGTGCATCGTCCAGCTCTTTATAAAGTGACGATTAAAGAAGGGGCGCAAGTAACTGAAATTGCAGAAACGATTGCGACAGAACTAAAGTGGAATAAAGATGATGTTACGCATCAATTAAACGATAAAGCATTTATTCAAAAAATGCAGCAAAAGTATCCGAAGTTATTAACGGATAAAATCTTTGATAGTAATATTAAATACCCATTAGAAGGTTATTTATATCCTGCAACGTATTCGTTTTATAAGAAAGATACAACGTTAGAAGAAATTGTAATTCCGATGCTTGAGAAAACAAATGCAATCATTGTTCAAAATGAGGCGAAAATGAAAGCGAAGAACTGGGATGTTCATCAGCTTTTAACATTATCTTCACTTATTGAAGAAGAGGCAACTGGTTTTACAGATCGTCAAAAGATCGCTAGTGTCTTTTATAATCGTTTAGCAAAAGGTATGCCGCTTCAAACGGATCCAACGGTATTATATGCACTTGGAAAGCATAAACAACGTGTATTATACGAAGACTTAAAGGTCAACTCACCGTACAATACGTATGTTGTAAAGGGATTGCCGGTAGGGCCGATCGCAAACTCTGGTAAACATTCAGTGGAAGCTGCGTTAGAACCTGCGCAAACAGATTATTATTATTTCTTAGCTGCACCAAGTGGTGAAGTGTACTATGCGAAAACATTAGAAGAGCATAATGCATTAAAGCAAAAATACATTACGAAAAAACAGTGAAATGGGGAGGGATAGCGAAAAAAGTCGCACATCCCTCTTTTTTGTGGTAAAATATATCGGGTTAAAAACTGGCAGAAGAATCGTTTTTAATATCAAAACGGGACGTACAAGCTAAGGGTAAAGCTGGCTTGTATTTTTATTGCATTCTATGTGGGAAAAGACGTCATAGAGGCACTTCTCCATGTAAATAAGGAGGACCATTTATGGAGGATGCAGTTAACGAGTACCTATTATCATTTATTGATCCGAAAGATAAATTAATTCTTGAAATGGAAGAATATGCAACAGAAAATCATGTGCCGATTATGGATCGACTTGGAATGGAATTTATGCTGCAATTTTTACGTTTAATTGGACCGAAAAGCATTTTAGAACTTGGAACAGCAATCGGTTATTCTAGTATTCGTATGATGCAAGCTATTCCAAATTCACGTATTGTGACAGTTGAGCGCAATCGTGAGCGATATGAAAAAGCACTTGAATATATAGAACGTTCCCCAGTAACAGATCGTATTTCAGTTATTTACGGTGATGCGTTAGAGACAGGTGAACAAGTAAAAGAACACGGGACATTTGACGTTATTTTTATTGATGCAGCAAAAGGACAGTATCGTCGCTTTTTTGACTTATATGAACCGTTATTAAATCCTGGTGGCGTAATTATTTCAGATAATGTTATGTACCATGGTCTTGTAACGACAAAAGAGAAGATTGAAAACAGACGTACACGTGGTTTAATCCGTCGTATTAAGACGTACAATGAGTGGCTTATGAACCATGAAGGATATGATACAACGATTTTCCCAATTGGTGATGGAGTAGCTGTTAGTAAAAAGAGAGGGTGACCAAGGTATGAAGAAACCTGAATTGTTAGTAACGCCAAGAGCGGTGGCGGATATCGAACTTCTTGCGAAAGCAGGAGCAGATGCGGTAATGATCGGTGAGCAAAAGTTTGGTTTACGTTTAGCAGGGGAGTTTTCACGTGAAGATGTAAAACAAACTGTGAAGATTGCGCATGAAAATGGTGTGAAAGTATACGTAGCAATGAACGCTATGTTCCACAACGATAAAGTAGAAGAATTAACAGATTACGTTTCATTTTTAAATGAAGTAAATGTAGATGCAATTGTTTTCGGAGATCCAGCAGTATTAATGGCTGTTCGCGAAGTAGCGCCAAATATGCAGTTGCACTGGAATACAGAAACGACAGCAACGAATTGGTTCACTTGTAATTACTGGGGCCAAAGAGGAGCGAAGCGTGCTGTATTAGCTCGTGAGCTGAGCTTAGATGAAATTGTTGATTTAAAAGAAAATGCTGAAGTGGAACTAGAAGTACAAATTCACGGTATGACTTGTATGTTCCAATCGAAGCGTTCATTAGTAGGAAACTACTTTGAGTATCAAGGACGTAATCTTGACGTTGAAAAGAAAAAATATGAAGAGAATATGTTCTTATATGACCCAGAGCGTAATAATAAATATCCAATCTATGAAGATGAAAATGGTACTCATATTATGAGTCCGAACGATATTTGTTTCATCGATGAATTAGAGGAACTAATCAAAGCTGAAGTTGACAGCTTAAAAATCGATGGTGTACTAAAAAGTTCTGAATACATTATTGAAGTAACGAAGAAATATCGTCAAGCAATTGATTTATGCGTAGAAGATCGTGATGCGTATTATGACGTGAAAGATGCTCTATATAAAGAAATAGAAGAAATGCAACCAGTAAATCGTCCGTTAGACACAGGATTCTTCTTTAAAGAAACGGTTTACTAAACGAGGAGGGTGTAGGAAATGACTGTACAAGAAATTTCACGAGTGATCGATGGCAAGCGCGTTATTGTGAAGAAACCTGAACTGTTAATCCCTGCGGGTAACTTAGAAAAATTAAAAGTAGCTATCCATTATGGGGCAGATGCTGTATATTTAGGTGGACAAGAATTTGGTCTTCGTTCGAATGCAGGTAACTTTACGCTGGAAGATATGGCAGAAGGCGTTGAATTTGCAAAGAAATATGGAGCGAAAATATATGTAACAACAAATATTTTCGCACATAATGAAAATATGGACGGGCTAGAGGAATATTTAAAAGGGATTGAAAAAGCTGGCGTAACGGGAATTATCGTTGCTGATCCGCTTATCATTGAGACGTGTAAACGTGTAGCGCCTTCTGTTGAGGTGCATTTAAGCACACAGCAATCACTATCCAACTGGAAAGCAGCACAGTATTGGAAAGAAGAAGGTTTACATCGTCTTGTATTAGCTCGTGAAGCAAGCTATGAAGAAATGAAAGAAATTAAAGACAAAGTGGATATTGAAATTGAAGCATTCGTCCATGGTGCAATGTGTATCGCATATTCAGGAAGATGTACACTAAGTAACCATATGACAGCGCGTGACTCTAATCGTGGCGGTTGTTGCCAATCTTGCCGCTGGGATTATGATTTAGTTCAAACAGTATCACAACATAAAGATGCAAAAGAGCTTCCTCTATTCCAAGAAGAAGATGCTCACTTTGCGATGAGTCCAAAAGATTTAAATTTAATTTTATCAATTCCGAAAATGATTGAAATTGGAATCGATAGTTTAAAGGTAGAAGGACGTATGAAATCAATCCATTACGTAGCGACTGTAGCAACTGTATATCGTAAAGTAATTGATGCTTATTGTGCGGATCCGGATAACTTTGAGTTTAAACAAGAATGGTTAGATGAGCTTGATAAATGTGCAAATCGTGATACAGCTCCTGCATTCTTTGAAGGGGTTCCAGGACATCAAGAGCAAATGTTTGGAAATCATAGTAAGAAAACAACGTATGATTTTGCTGGTTTAGTGTTAGATTATAATGAAGAAACGGGCATCGTAACGCTTGAGCAACGTAATCATTTCAAACCAGGACATGAAGTGGAGTTCTTTGGACCAGAAATAGAAAACTTTACGCAGACGGTGGAGAAAATTTGGGATGAGGATGGAAACGAATTAGATGCAGCGAGACATCCGTTGCAAATCGTGAAATTCAAAGTGGATCAACCAGTGTATGTGAATAATATGATGCGCAAAAGCATACTTCAATAAGAAAGAGTGGTAGTCGAATGGGGACGAATAAGCCTGTTGTAATTGGAATCGCTGGTGGTTCAGGATCAGGAAAAACAAGTGTAACGAAAGCGATTTTTGACCATTTTAAAGGTCATTCCATTTTAATCTTGGAGCAAGATTATTATTACAAAGATCAAAGCCATTTACCAATGGAAGAGCGTTTAAAAACAAATTATGATCATCCGCTTGCGTTTGATAATGATCTGTTAATTGAACATTTGCAGCAGTTGCTTGCATATGAGCAAATTGATAAGCCTGTATATGACTATACATTGCATACGCGTTCAGAAGAAATTATTCCAGTTGAGCCGAAAGATGTAATTATTTTAGAAGGAATTCTTATTTTAGAAGACCCACGTCTTTGTGAGTTGATGGACATTAAGTTATTTGTTGATACAGATGCTGACCTTCGTATTCTGCGCCGCATGCAGCGTGATATTAAAGAGCGCGGTCGTACGATGGATTCAGTTATTGATCAGTACGTAACTGTTGTACGTCCAATGCACAATCAATTTATTGAGCCTTCTAAGAAGTTTGCGGATATTATTATCCCTGAAGGTGGACAAAACCATGTTGCAATTGATATTATGGTGACAAAAATTGCAACAATTCTTGAACAAAAAGTAAATTTGTAATAGCATAGTAAAAGATATACGGTAGGAAGGGATTTTTTCCCTTCCCATCGAATACAATGAAACATGCAACCTCATCTATATATAGGTGAGGGCATATTTATATCAACTTTCCATACATATCTTCTTTATATAAAGAAGAATTGGAAATACGGGGTTGTATGTGACAACTCCGCTAGTGCAAGGGTACTAGAAACCTCCGCTAACAATGGAAGCGGAGGAGTTTTCATATGGAACTCCTCTTTTTTTCGGGGGATTGGTATATAAAAGGAGTGGAAAATATGTCAACAGAAAAAACATACCCTATGACGCAAGAGGGTAAGCAAAAACTAGAGAACGAACTTGAGCAATTAAAAACAGTAAGACGTAAAGAAGTAGTGGAACGTATTAAAATCGCACGTAGCTTCGGGGACCTTTCTGAGAACTCTGAGTACGATGCAGCAAAAGATGAGCAAGCGTTCGTAGAAGGACGTATTACACAATTAGAAAATATGATTCGTAACGCAGTTATCATTAAAGATAATGGCGAAGTATCTACTGTTGTTACATTAGGTAAAACAGTAACATTTAAAGAATTACCAAATGGAGATGAAGAAGCGTACACAATCGTAGGTAGTGCGGAAGCTGATCCATTTGAAGGAAGAATTTCTAACGATTCTCCAATCGCAAAAAGCTTATTAGGTAAGCAAATTGGTGAGAAAGTAACAATCCAAACACCAGGCGGAGAAATGCAAGTAGAGATTGTCTCTGTAAAATAATAAAAAAATCACTCGTGTAAAAACGAGTGATTTTTTTATTTGTATAAAAGATGAAACACTCCGTCCAAACTATAATAGACGAGGTGTTTTTTTATGAAAATAAAACGGAGAATTACAATTGTTTTAATTTGTTTTATGGGCATTATGTTTTTATTGCTTTGTCGTTTAATTCAAATCCAAATTATAGATACAGAATCATTTACTGATCGCAAAATAAATTTAATTGAAAAAAGTGTTACGCAACGTACGCAATCCATTGCAGTAGACGATGGACGTGGGCAGTTTATAGATCGTAGTGGTAAAGAAATAGGTGAGGAAAAGTATCCTGTTTTAATTGTTTTTCCATTTTTACAAATAAAAAATGACATGTTAGAGAAAATCGCGCATATCATTGGTGTGTCGAGACAAGAGATCAGAAGACAAATGAAAAATAAAAAAAATGCATTTATACTGCAAGGGGAAACTGCTCCATTTCGAGTGACACGAGAGCAGATGGAGAAGGTGAATCAATTACATGTATTAGGTATTGTAGCAGCTGAAGTGCGATTAAAACAAACTGGGGAGATAAATCATTTAATTGGTGATGTAGGGGAGAACGAAAGAGAATTTCAAAAGCGATATGGAGAAGTGAAAAAAATTTCAAAACAAACGCCGATAGGTATTTCAGGATTACAGCAATCTTTTGATGAATTTTTATTGACTGATGGAGAGGCAAAAGTATTGTATCAAGTAGATCGGCAAGGAGAACCAATTTTCGGAAAGCAAGCGAAATATACTTCACCAGGAAATCCATTTTACCCAGTTAGGATTCAAACTACTTTACATAAAGGGTTGCAGCAAAAAGCAGAAGAAGTGATTGAAGCAAATGAAATAAAGAAGGGGGGATTAGTATTACTTGATGTAAAGACAAATGAAATATTAGCGATGGTCAGTAAGCCGTCTTTACAAGTAAGAGATAAGAATTTATATAAGACTACACTTGAAAATCAAATGTTAACGCCGCATTTTCCAGGCTCTGTTTTTAAAACAGTAGTTGCAGCTGCAGTCATTGATCAAAAAGTAAATTTGTTTAATCGGACATTTAATTGTAATAAAGATTTATATGGTGAAAACGACCCACAAGTTATGATGGGTACACTTAACTTCAAAGAGAGCTTTGCTAGGAGCTGTAACAGGACATTTTCCGAGTTAGGTAACGAGCTATTACAAAAGGATAGGACGGTGCTAGAAACATACGTAGCAGCTTTAGGAGCAAATGAAAAGGTCGGATGGAAAGGTTCTGTATTTCATACACCTCATTTCGAGCAAATGCCAGAAGAAAAAGGCACTACTATTTGGGGGAATGAAGAAAACAAAAATAGTAAAAAAGCGGTAGAGCAAACAGCGATTGGACAGAAAGATGTACGTATATCACCTCTAGCAATTGCTAATATGATGGCGACGATTGCGAGGAATGGAGAAAAGATGGAAGTGAAAGCTGTTGAAAAAATAGTATATAAAAATGGAGCGGATTTTTTTACATTTGAGAACCATACGTTACATGGAAAACAGCTTTCGTATGAAACAGTGAAAACATTACAAGAGTTATTAAGAGGCGTTGTAACAAGGGAGAAAGGAACAGGAACGGCATTCCGCTCGTTACCGCTCAGTGTCGCTGGAAAATCCGGGACAGCGCAAACAGGGAAAGGGACGAGGGTGAATCGCTGGTTTGCAGGTTATTTTCCGTATGAGAATCCAAGATATGCTTTAGTTGTTGTTGATCTAGAGACTGATAACAAAGTGAATAAAGTAACACCTATTTTTAAAGATATGGTAGGAGCAATCTATCAATTGGAGAATGAAAAGTAATCTTGCAATTTATAGTGAATTGTTTTCATTTCATGAAAATATCATTGTAAATGTTCAACCTTTCTAGATTTAATGTTACAATAGCAATTAGGAAAAACTGCATGGAGGTTTGGAGAATGGCAGGAGGATCAAGATTCCAACAGAAACAACAAAAACGTCGTCAAAACGGTGTTTTAAATATTGCAATCGCTATTGTATTACTATTAGTAGCTATTGTAGCATATCAATTGTTCGTTCCTAGTACGAAAGAGCAAGCATCTTCTACTGATAAGAAAGTCTCTCAACAAACAACAAAGAATGAGAAAGCTGGAAAATCAGAAGATAAAGAATCTGCTAAGAAAAAAGAAAAAGAAAAAGAGCAAGCAGAAGCTAAGCAAAAAGCTGAAGAAGAGAAGTTAAAGGCTGAGGAAGAAAAGAAAAAAGCTGAAGAAGAAGCGAAAGCTAACGAGAAAGTATCAGCTGAAAAAACTGTATCCAAGGCAAAAGAGGCTTATACAAAACCTTCTTGGAAAGCTGTAGGAACAGAACAAGGTTCATCACCAGCGATGACGTTTAAACAGGGGTCATCAGATTGGAATGAGATGCAAAGTGCAATTGCTGCAGGTATTGAAGTACCGAAGGAGCAATTAGTATTCCATTTTGTTGGAAGAGACAAAACTGGAAAGAGTAAAGCTTATGGTGACGTTCAAGATAAGCAAAGTGGAAAAAGATATTACGTAAATATTGATTGGGTAGACAATGAGGGCTGGAAACCAGTACTTGTTCAAACTCTAAACTAAAAAAGAGAAGCTCCTTAGGAGCTTCTCTTTTTTAGTTAACGCAATTTCTTTAATTTAAAATGAACAACCGCGCTATAATACGGTCTTTTGCTTTCAGGATCCATAACCATTTGATGTGAGATGTGATGAACTTCAAGCATAAGTGCTTTATTATTATCGATTTGTTCACTAATTTTTCGTTCTAAAGAAGCTAAGTCTCCCGCTTCAAAAAATTCTACTTTATCTTCTAACATTTCAAAGGTAAATGACATGAAGACGGCCCCTCTCCTATGTAATCAACTATAGTGTAACAAAGAAAAGAAGGAAATACCATGTACATTTCAATTGACATTTTTAGAAAGAGGGAATATCATACTGATAAAACCGATAAGAAAAAGGGGAATTTTTATGGGCACAGAATTTAATGGTTTATTTGATGAGTGGGCTCATACGTACGACTCATTCGTACAAGGCGAAGATATACAATATAAAGAAGTTTTCGCCCATTATGAGGATATTCTAGAGGATGTAGTTAACAAGTCATTTGGTAATGTATTAGAATTTGGTGTCGGTACAGGTAATTTAACAAATAAATTATTACTTGCTGGCCGCACAGTTTACGGTATAGAACCGTCGCGTGAAATGCGTATGATTGCAAAAGAGAAATTGCCAAAAGAATTTTCGATTACAGAAGGTGATTTTCTTTCGTTTGAAGTCCCAAATTCAATTGATACCATTGTAAGCACCTATGCATTTCATCATTTAACAGATGATGAAAAAAATGTAGCGGTTGCGAAGTATAGTCAATTGCTAAACAAAGGTGGTAAAATAGTGTTTTCTGATACGATATTTGCAGATCAAGATGCATATGATAAAACTGTTGAAACAGCAAAACAAAGAGGTTTTCACCAGTTAGCAAACGATTTGCAAACGGAATACTATACACGTATTCCAGTTATGCAGACTATTTTTGAAAACAATGGCTTCCATGTAACGTTTACGAGATTAAATCATTTCGTTTGGGTAATGGAGGCAACTAAGCAATAGAAAGAGGGATTAGATTGAGAATTGCTGTAATTGGAGCAATGGAAGAAGAAGTACGTATTTTACGTGACAAATTAGAACAAGCAGAAACAGAAACGGTTGCAGGTTGTGAATTTACGAAAGGGCTATTAGCAGGACATGAAGTAATCTTGTTAAAGTCTGGTATTGGTAAAGTAAATGCAGCGATGTCAACGACAATTTTATTAGAAAAATATAAGCCTGAAAAAGTAATTAATACTGGTTCAGCTGGTGGATTCCATCATTCTCTAAACGTTGGTGATGTAGTTATTTCCACTGAAGTTCGTCACCATGACGTAGATGTAACAGCATTTAACTATGAATATGGTCAAGTACCAGGAATGCCGCCTGGATTTAAAGCTGATGAGGCGTTAGTTGCATTAGCTGAGAAATGTATGCAAACTGAAGAAAATATTCAAGTTGTAAAAGGCATGATTGCAACAGGCGATTCATTTATGAGTGATCCGAACCGCGTTGCAGCCATCCGTGATAAATTTGAAAATCTTTATGCGGTAGAAATGGAAGCAGCAGCTGTCGCACAAGTATGCCACCAATATGAAGTTCCGTTTGTTATCATTCGCGCACTTTCTGATATTGCTGGTAAAGAATCAAATGTTTCATTTGATCAGTTTTTAGATCAAGCAGCTCTTCATTCTACAAACTTTATCGTAAAAGTGTTAGAAGAGTTAAAGTAATGTAACAAAAAGGCAACTGTCTCATATAAAGAAAATACATACAGTTGCCTTTTCTTTATTGGCAAACAAGGGGGAGAACACGATGAATGTATATCGTGGAGTTCATGAGTTAATTGGTCATACACCAATTGTAGAAATTACTCGTTTTTCACTTCCGAAAGGGGTCCGCTTATTTGCAAAGCTTGAATTTTATAACCCAGGCGGAAGCGTTAAGGATCGTTTAGGAAGAGAATTAATCGAAGATGCGCTAGAAAAAGGGCTTGTTACCCAAGGTGGAACAATTATTGAACCGACTGCTGGGAATACTGGTATTGGACTGGCACTTGCAGCATTAGAACATGATTTACGTGTTATCGTTTGTGTACCAGAGAAATTTAGTATTGAAAAACAAGAATTAATGAAAGCACTAGGTGCAACGGTCGTGCATACACCGACTGAGCAAGGAATGACCGGTGCAATTGCAAAAGCAAAAGAATTAGTAAATGAAATACCGAATTCATACTCTCCAAGTCAGTTTGCGAATGAAGCAAACCCGCGTGCTTATTTCAAAACACTAGGTCCTGAACTTTGGGATGCACTGAATGGAGAGATTAACATATTTGTTGCTGGAGCAGGAACTGGCGGTACGTTTATGGGGACTGCATCTTATTTGAAAGAAAAAAATATAGATATTAAAACAGTTATCGTAGAGCCAGAAGGATCTATTTTAAATGGTGGTAAGGCTGGTTCACATGAGACCGAAGGAATTGGACTGGAATTTATCCCGCCATTTTTGAAGACATCTTATTTTGATGAAATTCATACGATTTCTGATCGAAATGCATTTTTACGAGTGAAAGAATTAGCGCAAAAAGAAGGACTTCTCGTTGGGAGCTCTTCAGGAGCAGCATTTCATGCGAGCTTACTTGAGGCAGAGAAGGCAGCACCAGGTACAAATATTGTAACCATTTTTCCTGATAGTAGTGAGCGCTATTTAAGTAAAGACATATACAAAGGATGGGAATAAAAAATGAGAGCAAAGACAAAGTTAATTCATGGTATTCGCATAGGAGAACCTTCAACTGGATCTGTAAACGTACCGATCTATCAAACAAGTACGTACAAACAAGAAGCGGTTGGTAAGCATCAAGGATATGAATATTCACGTACAGGTAACCCAACACGTGCAGCTTTAGAAGAAATGATTGCTGTATTAGAAAATGGTCATGCTGGATTTGCATTCGGTTCTGGAATGGCTGCTATTACAGCGACAATTATGTTGTTCTCAAAAGGTGACCACGTTATTTTAACAGATGATGTTTATGGTGGAACGTATCGTGTTATTACGAAAGTATTAAACCGCTTCGGTATTGAACATACATTTGTAGACACAACAAACTTAGAGGAAGTTGTAGAAGCAATTCGTCCAAATACGAAAGCGATCTATGTGGAAACACCAACGAACCCATTACTAAAAATTACTGATATTAAGAAAATATCTACTCTTGCTAAAGAGAAAGATTTATTAACAATTATTGATAATACATTCATGACGCCATATTGGCAGTCGCCGATTTCTTTAGGAGCAGACATTGTACTTCATAGTGCAACGAAATATTTAGGAGGTCATAGTGACGTAGTTGCAGGTCTAGTAGTGGTAAATAGCCCACAACTAGCAGAAGACCTTCACTTTGTACAAAACTCAACAGGAGGTATTCTTGGACCACAAGATAGCTTCTTACTACTTCGCGGTTTAAAAACATTAGGAATTCGTATGGAAGAACATGAAACGAATTCACGCGCTATTGCTGAATTCTTAAATAATCATCCAAAAGTAAATAAAGTATATTACCCAGGTCTTGAATCACATCAAAACCACCAATTAGCAACAGAACAAGCAAATGGATTTGGTGCTATTATTTCGTTTGATGTAGATAGTGAAGAAACATTAAATAAAGTACTTGAGAAACTGCAATACTTTACACTTGCTGAAAGCTTAGGAGCAGTAGAAAGTTTAATTTCTATCCCATCTCAAATGACACATGCATCAATCCCAGCAGATCGCCGTAAAGAATTAGGAATTACAGATACATTAATTCGTATTTCTGTCGGTATTGAAGATGGTGAAGATTTAATTGAAGATTTAGCACAAGCGCTAGCGTAATAAAAAATGCACTGCTAATGTGGAGCAGTGCATTTTTTATTATGTTAATTTGTGAAACATTTCACAAATTAGACATACACAAATGAAATGATTTCATGTATATTGAATTCATGAAATGTTATTCACGAGTAAACTTGTGAAATATTTCACAAACGATGGGATTCATGTAGGACGGTAACTCTATTTTTTTTCGCTAATCGGGACTTATTATGACCTGTAGGGACTTATAAAGACCGTGATAACAGAATAGGAGGAAATTTACATGGTAGTCAAAGAGAAAGTTGTAAATGAAATGCAAGAGGTAAAAGAGATGATTGATACGTTAGTAAATAACGGTCAACAAGCTTTACAAGCATTAGAAAGTTTTACACAAGAGCAGATTGACAACATTGTTCATGAAATGGCATTAGCAGGTGTTGATCAACATATGCCACTTGCAAAATTGGCTGTTGAAGAAACAGGCCGTGGTGTCTATGAAGACAAATGCATTAAAAATATTTTTGCCACTGAATATATTTGGCATAGTATAAAGCAAGATAAAACGGTAGGAATTATTCACGAAGATCCTCATGAAGAAATAATAGAAATTGCAGAACCTGTCGGTGTAGTAGCTGGGGTAACACCAGTAACGAATCCAACGTCGACAACAATGTTTAAAGCTTTGATTGCGATAAAAACGAGAAATCCAATTATTTTCGCATTTCATCCTTCTGCACAAAATTGTTCGGTGGCAGCAGCGAAAACCGTATATGATGCAGCAATGAAAGCTGGTGCACCAAAACATTGTATTCAATGGATTGAAAGACCGTCTGTCGAAGCGACAAAACAATTAATGAACCATGAGGGTGTGGCACTCGTTCTAGCAACTGGAGGCGCTGGTATGGTGAAATCAGCTTACTCTACTGGAAAACCAGCACTAGGTGTAGGTCCTGGTAATGTACCGTGTTATATAGAAAAATCAGCACATGTAAAACGAGCTGTTAATGATTTAATTTTATCGAAAACATTTGATAACGGTATGATTTGTGCATCGGAACAAGCAATCATTGTCGATAAAGAAATCTATGATGATGTTAAAACAGAAATGATCGAAAACAATTGTTACTTTGTAACAGAAGAAGAAAGAAAAAAATTAGAAAAGCTCGTTATAAATGAAAATACATGTGCAGTAAATAGTGATATTGTAGGAAAATCAGCACAGTATATTGCCGAATTAGTTGGGATTACTGTTCCTGAACATACAAAAATGCTTGTAGCTGAAATTCAAGGTATCGGAGCAGCATACCCGTTATCTCGTGAGAAACTGAGCCCAGTATTAGCCTGTGTGAAGGCGAATTCATTAGAAAAAGGATTTACATATTGCGAAGAAATGTTGAACCTCGGTGGTTTAGGACATTCAGCAGTTATTCATTCTACAAATAAAGAAGTGCAAAAGCAATTTGGATTACGTATGAAAGCTTGCCGTCTCATTGTAAATGCACCTTCATCACAAGGTGGAATAGGGGATATATATAACGGATTTATTCCATCACTTACACTTGGTTGTGGTTCTTACGGAAAAAATTCAGTTTCCCAAAATGTAACAGCGACTCATTTATTAAATATAAAAAGGCTGGCAAATAGAAAAAAGAATATGCAGTGGTTCAAATTGCCGCCAAAAATTTATTTTGAAAAACATGCTACAGCGTATTTAGCAAATATGCCTAACATTTCACGTGCATTTATTGTAACGGATCCTGGAATGGTTGAACATGGCTATGTGGATACAGTCACGCACTATTTAAACAAGCATGCAAATGATGTGAAAATTGAAGTTTTCTTTGAGGTCGAACCAGATCCATCAGATGAAACTGTCTTTAAAGGTGCGGAAATGATGAGAAGCTTTAAGCCAGATGTAATTATCGCACTTGGTGGTGGTTCAGCTATGGATGCAGCAAAAGGAATGTGGTTATTCTATGAGCATCCAGAAACGACATTCTATGGCATTAAACAGAAGTTTTTAGATATAAGAAAACGTACATGTAAATATCCGGAATTAGGAAATAAGGCGCAGTTTGTTGCGATTCCAACAACATCAGGAACAGGATCAGAAGTGACACCATTTGCGGTTATTACAGATAAGAAAAATAATATAAAGTATCCGCTCGCAGATTATGAATTAACACCAGATGTAGCAATTGTTGATCCGCAATTTGTAATGACAGTACCACCACATGTAACAGCAGATACTGGTATGGATGTTTTAACACATGCAATTGAGGCGTATGTGTCTGTTATGGCAAATGACTATACAGATGGATTAGCATTAAAAGCTATTGATCTCGTATTCAAATATTTACCGAGAGCATATAAAGATGGAAATGATGAAGAAGCACGGGAAAAAATGCATAACGCTTCTGCAATTGCAGGGATGGCATTTGCAAATGCTTTTCTAGGTATTAATCACAGCTTAGCACATAAAATTGGTCCAGAATTCCATATTCCGCACGGACGTGCAAATGCAATTCTTATGCCGCATGTAGTCCGCTATAATGCTATTAAGCCAAGAAAACACGCATTGTTCCCAAAATATGAGCACTTTGTAGCAGATGAACGCTATGCACATATTGCGAGAATGCTCGGGCTTCCAGCAAGCTCAGTAGCAGAAGGTGTGGAATCACTCGTCAAAGCAATTATTGAGCTTGGAAAAAGCTTAAATATTAATATGAGTATTGCCGGACAAGGGGTAGATAAAGAGCAATTTGAAGAGGTTGTTGGAGTATTAGCAGAAAGAGCTTTTGAAGATCAATGTACAACTGCTAATCCAAAGTTACCGCTTATTTCAGAGCTGAAAGAAATTTATATGGAAGCATATAAAGGTGAATAATGATTAAAAAAGAGCCGCAGTAAAGCGGCTCTTTTTTTGTTGGAAAACATCTCCCAGAATGGCTGTATTTACTGGTCTTTCAGTTTCATAGAATATGATAAAGTGAAATGGAGGAGTGAGAATATAATGAAAGAATTACAAAGGAAAATAGAAGATTATACTAGGTTCGGACAAATTCTTCTCGCTGTAAGTACATTGTTAATGGTTGGCTTGTTGATTCCGGATGGAGCAAAAGAGACAATCCAATTTTTTGTTATGATGGGGAGCATCGTTATATTTTTAAGTTTATCGTTCTTTTTCTTTCAGCGTGTGAAAGTGATGCGTGACCAGTTAGAGGAAAATGAATGTGAATAATATTGTTAACTAGAGCACGGCGAAAAGAAAGAATCTTTTTGTCGCGCTTTTTGTTTTTTGTAGAAAAATGTATGCGTTTCATGTTGACAATGATAATCCTTATCAATTAAAGTAGAATAGTAGTTAATGATTATCATTATCAATTAGAGGTGAAGGAATGAAAAAATCTATTACGCTATTTACAGCGTTTTTATCTATTTTTTTCTTGTTAATAGGTTGCAGTGCCAAAGAGGACGAAAAAGCGTCTGCAACCAAAACAGAAAAAGGAAAAGAAAAAATCGAAATTACCGACCTGTCAGGGAGAAAGGTAACATTCGATAAAGTACCAGAAAGTTTTGCAACATTAAGTATGGGAGACATGGATATTATTCATGCTTTAGGTGGAAAAGTAGTAGGTCGTCCGGATACGAAATTAACTCTTCCAGAGGAGTTAAAGAAAGCAAAAGTAATCGGGAATGCACATCAACCGAACTTTGAGCAAATTGCTAGTTTAAAGCCCGATGTACTTGTTGCTAACAATGGATTCCAAAAGAATGTGCCAACGGTTGAAGGACAGGGAACGAAAGTAATCATTTCTTCTGCGAATTCTGTACAAGATATTCAAAAGAATATTGAATTATATGGAACGGTAATGAAGAAAGAAGATAAAGCAAAAGAACTTAATCAAAAAATCAATGATCAAATGAAGAAATATGAGAAAAAGAGCGATGTGAAAGCATTGCTAGTGTATGGCGCACCAGGTACTTATTTAGCGGCATTACCAACATCTTTATCAGGTGATGTTTTAGAAAAAACAGGCGGGAAAAATATTGCTTCTGATTTTCCAGAAACGAAAGAATATCCGCAATATGCACAGCTAAGTGTAGAACGTATTATTGAGGCGAATCCAGATGTCATTTATTTAATTACACACGGAGATCCAAAAAGTGTGAAAAAAGCATTCGAAGGCGAAATGATGAAAAATGAAGCGTGGAAAAATTTAGATGCAGTAAAACAAAACCGCGTAGTTATTTTGCCACCTGATTTATTTGGATCTAATCCTGGGACAAAAGTTACAGAAGCAATGGACTTTATGTATAAAAGTATACAAGATGTAAGGAAATGATACGTATGGAAAGTAGTGAAGTAGTAAGAGAAAAGGAACATCCTTTTGCGAAAAAAAGATGGATAATAGCAGTTACTTTAGTTGGATTAACAATTCTAGGCCTCTTTTACGGACTTTTCGCAGGAAGTTTATCTTTTTCTGTACGAGACATTCTAACAGGTATACAAGATGAAGGTTCGACAGTTCATCGAATTGTATGGGATCTTCGCATACCGAGAGTTCTCGTTGGGTTTATAGTAGGAACATGTTTAGCTGCATCTGGTACACTGCTGCAAGGGGTTATGAGAAACCCTCTTGCAGATCCTGGTATTATCGGGGTTTCATCTGGAGCAGGCCTTGTAGCAATTGTCATCATGATTTTATTCCCACAACATCTAGCTTTTTTACCACTAGGGGCGTTTTTAGGAGCTTTCATAACAGCGATGGTTATTTATGCTTTATCATGGCAAAAAGGGGCACCACCTTCAAGAATTGTCTTAGTAGGAGTGTCAATCAATGCATTAATTGGTGCAGCAACGTCAGCTTTAATGTTATTACATAGTGACAAAGTACAATCCGTGTTACCGTGGCTAGCGGGCGGCATTGGTGGTGTAAGTTGGGCACATTTAAACATGATTATTTATTATGCAATATTCGCCATTATATTAGCTTTCTTTGGTATTAAGCATATTCGAGTGTTAATGCTTGGAGATGAAATGGCAAAACTATTAGGACATAATGTGGAAAAAAGTCGGTTTTATTTAATCGTAGTAAGTACATTATTAGCTGGAATTGCGGTAAGTGTGTCTGGTCTTATTGGATTTGTCGGTCTTGTCGTACCACATATGCTACGTTTATTAGTTGGAAATGATTATAGATATTTGCTACCTTTATCATGCCTTGGCGGCGGGGTATTACTTGTTTTTGCGGATGCAATAGCTCGAAGTTGGTTTGACCCAATCGAATTGCCTGTTGGTATTTTACTGTCCTTCTTAGGTGGTCCTTTCTTCTTATATTTAATTCATAGAGGAGGAAAACAACGTGATTTCCGTTAACAAAGTGTTTTATGCACACTCTGAAAGATTTCAAATGCAAAATATGAATGTACATATTAAGGCTGGAGAAATCGTTAGTTTAATTGGTCCGAATGGATCGGGAAAATCTACTTTGCTTCGTTTAATAGCAAGGCTACTGAAACAAAGCGAAGGGGACATCATTTTAGATGGGAAAAATATTCATATGATGAAGAGTGCTGATGTAGCGAAGCAATTAGCGATGTTACCACAAATGCATGATCATCAATTAGATTTGACAGTGAAAGAACTAATTGAGTTCGGAAGAGGTCCACATAAATCATGGAGTAGCCGCTTAAATAAAGAAGATGAAGAAATTGTTGATTGGGCATTGTCTGTTACAAATCTTGAAGGGTATGAATATCGTCTTTTACATTCTTTATCAGGAGGGGAACGGCAACGTGCTTGGATTGCGATGACGCTAGCGCAACGTACAAATGTCTTATTATTGGATGAACCAACAACCTTTTTAGATATCGTTCACCAGTTGGAAGTAATGGAACTTGTGAAACGATTAAATGAGGAGTTTGGAATGACAATTATAATGGTTTTACATGACATTAACCAAGCTGCTCAATATAGCGATCGTTTACTCGTATTAAAGCGAGGAAAGATTCAGTATGATGGTATACCAGAAGAAGTACTATGCCATGAAATGTTTCAACATGTATTTGGCATAGATGTAGATATTTTTCAAGGAAATGACAAACCGTTTTTTACACCGAAACGAATTTCTAGAAGGGGAGAAGAGCGATGCAAACAGAAGAGCGTATTACCACTGAATTAGTAAGAGAATTTGTTATGGCAGCTCACGGGGATTTAGAGAAAGTACAAGAGCTATTGGTTGAATCACCAAGCTTACTTCACGCCTCTTATAATTGGGGTGGATCAGATTGGGAAAGTGCGTTAGGCGCATCGGCACATGTAGGTCGTAAAGATATTGTTCTTTATTTACTAGAAAAGGGTGCTCGGATGGATATTTTTGCAGCAGCTATGCTTGGTGAATTAGAAGTTGTACAAGCTATTTTAGTAGCTCAACCAGAAGCATTGCGTGCATCTGGTCCTCATGGTATTTCTCTTCTTCAACATGCACGAATGGGTGGAGAGAAATCTAAGCGTGTATATGATTATTTAGCAATACTATCTTAACGAACGAAGGAAGTTCTTATGTGCGGTAAACTTTTCACTTGAAACAATTGGAAAGTTTACCGCCCGTTAGAACGGGATAAGTATCTAGTATATTTGAAAATCCTACACCCCCCTCAATTGTAGTTTTCTTTATGCTAGTTATGATATGGATGCAGTGGACAATATTTGTCTACTGCTTTTTTTAGTTATTAAGAATGAATATTCTGTATTTTATCGTTGGTTCATTTATCCCGCTATTTTCCAGGCAGTAAGACTCCCGCCTAAAAATTCGGCTAAAGCAAAGAAGTTAGACGGGAGATCCACTGCCCGTAAACGCCTAGTTGGTGAAGGCTAATAATCAGTGGGGATGAACAAAATTTCCCACTGATTAAAGTTTCACTTTATAATAAATAGTAACATTTCGTATACACACAAAACGTGATCGTGAAATGAAGAAAAAATTAGTGGAAAGGAGTGCCAGCATGTTTCATACAGAACGTTTACAAATTCGCAAATATACAATGGATGATTTACAGTTCTACGCTTCACTATGGGGGAACGAGAAGGTAATGCGTTATATTGGAAATGGGACGTTAAAAACATATATGCAGTGTAAAAAAAGTCTGGAGGAATGGGTGATTCCTAGCTATAAAAACGGTCTCGGTTTATTTGTATTGATTGAAAAGGAAACGGGAACAAGAATTGGTCATGCAGGGCTGGTAAAGCAGAAGATAGATGGAAAAGAGGAAATTGAAATTGGTTATTGGTTACTTCCTCAGTATTGGGGAAAAGGGTATGCAAAAGAAGCGGCGGCAGCATTTCGTGACTACGGTTTCCAAGCATTACGAATGAATAAATTAATTTCTCTTATTAATCCGAATCATCCCGCCTCAATATTTGTTGCTAGAAAAACCGGGCTCAGCTATGAGAAAACAACGTCATTTCATGGAATCGATGTTCTAGTTTATTCTATTAAGCGTGTTGGATGAAAAAATTACTTTTTTAAAGGTAAATTGCATTTTTTGAAGAATGGTATATGAAAATAAAGGGAGGGGTTACATGTACATTTATCATAATGGACTTATTATTCGTGAGGGAACGAGTAGCGTACCAGCATATGCAATTAAAGCTTTGTTTGAAGATGCCGGTTGGAGTAATGATAATATCCCTTCTTGGCAAATTGAAAAATTTACGATAGCATTCGAAAATTCAACATGGGCTTTCACAATTTGGGATGAGGAAGAGATGGTTGCGATGGTTAGAGTCATTTCTGATGGAATTATGATTGCGAACATAGTAAATTTAGTTGTGAAGTGTGAATATAGAGGGAAGGGATTAGGTAAGAAGCTTGTAGCTCTTTGCCTGCAAAAACTTCCCCACGGTGATTGGTTTGCGCATACATCAGCGAACAATTTTGATTTTTATAGAAGTTGTGGATTTGAAGTTAGAGAGCTATCGAGAAATGGAACATGTGCGTATTATGGATACCAAGTCGCGAAAAGAGATGGTCACCGATAAATGAATGGAAAGTAAAAAAGTATAGCGAGGTAATTTTGAGACTTTTGATAATAGAGAATGGATTGAGGCTCGTTTTATGATAAAATAAAAGAAAATTCTGTTTATTATTAGGGGGATAAAAATGAGTGTAAAAGCTGGGGATGTATTTAAATATGAAAGAAGATTTACTGAGGAAGAAGTTTTTGAATTTGCAAATATTACCGGTGATAAAGGTAGACACCATGTGGAATACGATGAAAATGGAAGATTAATGGTTCATGGTTTATTGACTGCTAGCATTGGGACGAAAGTGGGAGAAGAGTTACATTACATAGCAAGAGAATTAGTAAGTGAGTTTATTAGACCAGTTTTCACAGGAGATACGATCACTTGTGAACTAACTTTAACAAATGTTGAGCAAATGGAAGGCTATAAAAAAGTTTCAATCGAGTCAGTTTATCGCAATCAGCATGAAAAGACTGTACTAGTTGGGACAAGTTATGGGATTATAAGGGGATAAAAAAGAAGCCTGTTTAACAGGCTTCTTTTTTTATTATTTAATAAACACGTTTTCGATTTTCCGCATAACTCGAGATGAGTAATAATGCAGTTTCTTCTCCTATATTACGAACAATATGAGGAACGCATGCATTCCATGAGAAAGAATCACCTTCTTCTACAATTGCAATATCTTCACCGTGCTGAACTTCTAGTTTTCCGCGTAATACAAGGTGACATTCTTCCCCTTCATGGGCATTTGGTGAGTTTTCTTTCGGGAATCCAGTAGGGATTTCTACTAAAGATAGGCGAAGGCCCCCTTGCTCCGCAACATGTTCAATTCTTTGCTCATCTTTGCCGTATACACTGTATTTCCGTTCTTCTTTTTTGACAATTTTTAATCGATCTTTTTGCTCTAACAATAAATAGGGAAGGGGAACGTTTAAAAAATTGGAGATCGTTTCTAAAGTTGAGATAGATGGTGATGTTTTATTATTTTCAACCTGACTCATAAATCCTTTAGAAAGACCTGTTCCCTCGCAAATTTGTGCAATTGTTATGCCTCTACGTTGACGAATTTCACGTATTGCAGAACCAATATTCATAAAATCAAGCTCCTTTTTGTAAACAACTATTTGTATCATAGCAAAAAAAATATATTTTTTCCCAGTGAAAATGAATTGACGAATAAAAAAAATTAGTGTATGTTTTGTAATGTAAATAAAAGTTTTGTATAAGGAAACTATAAAGGAGAGAATGAAATGAATCAACATATTGGTAACTTAATTATTCGTATCGTGTTAGGGGTAACATTCTTTATGCACGGTTTAACAAAATTCCAATCAGGAATTGACAATATTGCAGGATGGTTTACAAGTATTGGTTTACCAGGAGGACTTGCATACGGTGTAGCAACGTTTGAATTAGTTGGAGGTCTATTATTAATTCTAGGTTTAGGTGTAAGATATATTGGATTATTATTTGCACTTGTTATGGTTGGAGCAATCGTAAAAGTGAAATGGTCAGCTGGTTTATTGGGAGATGGAAAAAATCCTGGTTTCGAATTAGAACTTGCATTATTAGCAATGGGTGCATACTTATTTATTGCAAAAGCTGATGGTTTTGTAGATAATTTCTTAAAAGAAAAAATGTCAAAGAAGAACTAATTTAAATGGGGGGCTAACAAGATGAGTTTTCAACTTCATCCCGATACAACACTTGATGTTGTTCATTTATACGTATCTAATGTAAAGAAATCACTAGAGTTTTATACGGAAGTACTAAGTATGAAGGTGCTAAGAGAAGAAGAAGCAGTCGTTACATTTGGGAATGAAAATGATGAACCACTTCTTATCATTGAAGAAAAGAAAGAAGCTTTTCCGAAGCAAAGAGGAAGAACAGGGTTATATCATTACGCAATTTTATTACCAAGTAGACAGGATTTAGCGAATGTTCTTCGTCATCTTGTAGAGATGGTATATCCACTACATGGCGGAGCCGATCATTACTTTAGTGAAGCTCTTTATTTAGCTGATCCAGATGGAAACGGGATTGAAATTTATCATGATCGACAAAAAGAAGTTTGGCGTGATGAGAATGGAGAACTCCCATTTGTTAGTAACCCGTTAGCTGGTGAAGAATTATTACAGCAAGGAAGTACATGGAATGGCTTTCCAGCTGGTACTGTGATGGGGCATATTCATTTTCATGTAGCTGATTTAGAGGAAGCGAAACGTTTCTATGTTGATGGTCTTGGTTTTGAAGTAACGATTCCAGCTCGTAATGGAGCATTGTTCGTATCTGCAGGTGGTTATCATCATCATATCGGTTTAAATACATGGCAAGGTGAAGGGGTACCACCGCAAATGCCAGGTTCTGTTGGTTTGAAATATTTCACAGTTGTACTAGCGAATGAAAAACAAAAAGAGCAAGTATGTGAAAGCTTAAAAAATATTGGCAAGATTGCTACGTACAAAGATGGAATATTACAAGTCGAGGATCCATTTGGACATTGTATCCATTTCAAAATAAAAGGAGAAGCCTAAAAAGGCTTCTCCTTTTATTTTCTTATAATTGCTTTTTCGTTTTGTAAAAATAGTTCATCAAATTGTTTTGCAAGCTCAAAATCTAGTTTCGTTAAACCTTTTGCATTCCAAGATGACAAAGTAATAATAACTGCTTTATACTGGATAAGGATAAATGGATGGTGATTATGTTCTTCTGATAGTTTGGCGGCTTCAGAGACAAATTCGACTCCTTTTAAGTAGTCGGAAAACATATATTTTCGTTCAATCCATTTCTCATCTTTTACCATCCATTTATCTACCTTCAATAATTCTTCGTGAACTTGTTCTTCAGTTAATCTTAGCATCATTTTTCACATCCTTTACTGGAAGTAACGCAAGACCATTGTTAATAAGGCGTGTTACAGCTTCGTCAGTTGTGAAAGTAGAAAGTTGATGTAGTAATGCTGCCGATGTTTCATGCCCTTTGTTATGCTCTAAAAGTAACTCTAATACTTCAAGGCGCAGCAACCATTCTTTCGCATAAAATTTATTTAATACTTCTTGAATTGCTACTAATTGATCGATATGCGCGTCGTGTAAAATCCCCTCACTTCGAATATCTCGAACTGTTTGATACATACGTTCAAGTTCATTCAGTACAAGTGGAGCAGGAATTTCGTGAACTTCTTCATCCATTGGGAAAAATGCTGCGGCATCTGCGGCACCTGGGAATACTGAAGTGATTTGTGAGCCAACAGCCATATCAAATGCGCCCCATGAAGCATCAAATAAAACGCGGGCGTTATAAGTAACTGTGCAATCGATAAAGGAAATAAGAGCAATTTTCTTATCGTTTTTTACAATATCTGTTACTGTTCCTTTTACATGAATACCACTTGCAAAAGTAAACTCAGCGATAGTTCCAATTGTAATTCCTAATGATTGTAGTTGTTCGTCTGTACAATTTTCTAATGCAATATTTTCAGTGAGTAATCCAATCGGTGTTCCAAATCCGTCACTGTGTACAGAAGTAGAATGATTTGCTAACTGTTTATTATGAAGCGCTAATGCCGTTGGCGAATTTGTTCGCATGTAAATTAATTCACCTGCATCGTTTTCAATTGTCTCGCTAAATGTACCTGTAATTTGTAATCCACTATTTAGCTCAGCTGTTGCATAGTTCTCAGAGCGAATTGCTTTTTCTAAACCTTCTTTTCCACCTGTTTTAAAGGCCATTGTTTTAGAAAATGTTTCAAGCGCATCTGTTAATTCTTCAAAGGATTCACAAACAAATAGTTGTGGTTGCATTTTTGTTACGTCATAAGTTGTCCCTATACATGCTTCGATAGAAAATGGAACCTTTTCTACAGCGTCTGTTAAGCAATGTTTGCTTTCGCCAACAGAAGAAAGGAGACCAGCACCATATATCTTTGGATCATCTATATTTCCGATCAATCCATATTCTACTGTCCACCAGAAAAGACGTGAAATTTGTTCAGCTTCTGATAAACCAGAAACTAAGTTTTGTTTTTCAATTACAGCATTTTCAGCAGCCTTAACTTCATCAGGAGTAGAAGTAGGGCTTTCTTTCACTATCGTTAATGTACGAACAGCTTCAAATGCATCATGTTCTTCTTTTGTAGAGAAAGCTTTTGCACCAATTTGCCCAAAACGTTTCACATATTTTGCATATGTAGGATCAAGTAAAATCGGTGCGTGTCCTGCGGCTTCGTGTACGATATCTGGAGCTGGTGTGTACTCGATATTTTCTACTTTCCGAATATCTGTTGCGATCGGTAGTAATCCGTGTCCTTGAAAATCGAAGAATGCTACGCCGGGAATAAGTCCGTCAATCGTTACAGCGCCCCAGCCACTTGGTGCCAAACACTCATTCATTTCTTCTACTTTTGGAATTGCATCTATATTAATACCAGATGATTGTAGTCCGTTCACATAGGCTGGATGAGCAACGTCTTTTAAGAAGCTATGATTTTGTCTCATAATGTAACGCCACACAGCGTGATTCACCGGTGTGTATTGATCATAATGTTGTGTGGATACGAATGTTTTTAAATGCGATGGAATTTCTGTTTTCTTTGTCATTTAGACATCCTCCTTTTTTTCTATAAAATTGAATATCGATTTCGTATAGCTTGTATCACCTCCCTTCATTATTTGTAAGCGCTTATAAAATTTTATCATAAGATTCGGAATTATTTAACATCTGTTTCTGTGAGAAATAGAAAAAGCCCCTATCGGAAAATCCGATAGGGGCGAAAGAATCGCGGTACCACCCTATTTGTAAGTGAAAATATACTTACATCTCAATTAATGATAACGGAAAAATTCCGTCTTTTCCTTCATGCATAAAAGCACTACGAAAAAGAAGCTCCAGAATTGTAATTCATACTTATATATGTGCTAATTTCCACCGACCATTAGCTCTCTGTAACAGGGATATAAGATACTACTGCGATTCTTTCAACGCGTATATATGAAATTGTGTAAGAGGATGGACGCAAAAAAGTCCCTATCGGAAAATCCGATAGGGACGATAAAAATCGCGGTACCACCCTATTTGTAAACAACTAATTGTTTACCACTCACTTTACGATAACGGAAAGATCCGTCTTTCTCTTCATGCATAAAAAGCATTACGGGAAAGAAGCTCCAGAATTGTAATTCACGCTTGTATATGTACTGATTCGCACCAACCATCAGTTCTCTGAGACAGTGATATAAGTCGCTACTAGTATTCCTTCAAAGCCGATATATAATTCGTTCAACTAAACTATGTTTTGTATTATAAAACTATATTAAAAAAATTGTCAACAAAAATTTTTTATCCCGTGTTAATGAGCAGTAAAATTCCTACCTCAAAATTCGGTTGGAGCAAAGAAGTGAGATGGGAGATTAACTGCCCGTAACTCCCGATTGGTGAAGGCTAATAATCAGTGGGGATGAACGAAATCTCTACTGATTAAAGTTTCACTTTATTTCACTTCTAAATTAACAGTTAAATTAGAGGTATTGCCAGCTGCATCAGTTGCTACAATGTGAATAGTATTTTTCCCTTCTTGTAATTGAGTGCGATCGAAATAAATGTCATAGCTTTTCTCCCAAGGGTTCAGGAATGCCTGGTCCCATACACCATTTCCGTTAATTTCATATTGCATTCTCACTGGAATACCAGGTGCTATCCAACCAGATTCTTACATCCAATCTAGTAGAATATCATCAACTTTTCCTCTAATTACGAGATTTTCTTGGTCAACTTCGTATGTTAACTTAGGTGCAGTTCGATCAAGAAATACAGCAGCTGTTTGTTTTGTTTCTCCGCCAGAATTAGAAGCAACTGCTTCGATTTGATATAGCCCGTCAGCTAAAGGAGTTCCATCGGTTTTTGTACCATTCCATTTGAAAGGTTTGTATCCAGGAGTTGCATTTTTAGCTTGATGGATAATCCCTTGATACGTTACACGTTCTTTCGTAACTAAATTTGCATGCAATGTTACATCATCCACAGGCGCAACTAAATAGTAGTTGATGAGATTATCATCTAGTACGTGGTCGCCATTTGGGCTAAAAGTAGAATTAATAATTTCAAGTCCATCGATACGTTTATAATTTTTAGGATCGATACTAAATGTGAATGGAATTCGAATTTCTTCTTTTGCCCCTTGTTCTTTTACATATACATTTCCAGTATACACACCTTGTGGTAGTGAGCTATCTACAGTGATAGTAAATGGTTTTTCGGTACTACTATTCGGTTGAATGCTAATCGATGAAGGGACAGAAGCTTTTACTTTTGTGTTTGTGTTTGCATCTAGTAACTCCACACGAGTTGAAAAACTTTTCTTTTTACTAGAAAGGTTTTGTAATGTAACATTTTGCGTCAGTTTTACTTTTCCGCTATTTGGCTTAATAAGACCAAAGCTGACATTGTTAGGTTTTACTAATACATTTGTTTGAGCTGCTTTCGGAATGTTAATTAAACCTGATCCTTGTGCCATAACAGGGTATGTATTTTCATTGACATCATGTAATGTTTTTGCATTGTTAGCAAGAGCCGCTTTCAATTGTTCTGTCGTCCAATCAGGATGCATTTGACGCAAGAGGGCAACCGCTCCAGCTACTTGCGGAGCAGCCATACTTGTTCCGTTATGCGATTCATAGCCGCCTCGCGGTACTGTACTAGTAATTTGTACTCCAGGTGCAACAACATCAGGCTTTATTAGCCAACTTCCTTGTGATGGTCCTCTTGAACTAAAGTTACCGATAAGTTCTGTTTGCTTTGGTTGTCCAATTTTTATATTTTTCTTTCGTTTTGTAATTAAAGTTTTTAATTCTTCCCCATTTGTATTTGATAATTGCATTACTGGGACAGCTAGATGTTCACGTGAAAAATATTCCGGCATCATATTAATTTCTTTTTCGCTAGAGATTAATAACACACCAAGTGCCCCAGCTTGCTTCGCTTGTTCTGCTTTTACTAATGTACTAGAAGTACCTTGTAAAATAAGTGCGAATTTCCCTTTCACATCTTGTTTTACATAATCACTTGGATTGCCATAACCAACGTATACAAGAGGGGAATCATTTCCTATTGGAAAATCGGATTTTGATAACGGTAACCCTTGATATGTTTTGCTGGAACCAGCTACTTGGAATGTTGGAAACGGGATAGAAACCGTAGATGCTCCAACAGAAATGACACTACTTGCGTTACCGGGAGCATCAACAGACCAAGGTTTTGGTCCGTCATTTCCATTTGAAACGACAGTAGTAACACCAAGTTTCGCTGCTCGTTCTAACGTTAATGTTACAGGCTGATCAGGTACATTTAAATCCTGCCCAAGGGAGAGGTTTAACACATCTGCACCATCTTGAATCGCTCGCTCAATCCCTTGGATAATATCATCTGTTGTACCAGTTCCACCGTCATTCATTACACGATAGGCTAGAATAGAAGCGTTTGGAGCAACGCCTTTAATTTTTCCATTACCCGCAATAATTCCAGCTACATGAGTACCATGTACGTTACCATCCATTGGATCGCTATCTTCATCAACCGTGTCATATCCACCGATATAATTTGCCTTTAAGTCAGGGTGTGTATAGTCTACGCCAGAGTCGATAATGGCTACTTTCATGCCTTTTCCATCAAGCGGTTTGCCAGATGGATCTTTTAAATTCCACGCTTCAGGTGCACCAATTGTCGGTCCACCGATATTTGGTGCTTCTTCGTTAATAGTACTTTTTGATGTTTCATGCAATTTATATGTTAAGTTCGGATAGACTGCTTTTACTTCAGGTAAAGAGGCAAGAGAGGTAATTTGATCTCCAGGAACTGAAATAGAGAATCCGGAAAATAACGTATTATACACTTCTTTAATTTTTGCACCAGGTGCTTTTTCTTTTATTTTCTTAGTCGTATCTTCTTGTGCTTTTTTTAGCTCAGCATGATAAGACTGCGCATTACTATTTTGTAAATCTGGAGCATGCTGAATATTACTTTGAGCAGCGAGAGGTGCATGTTGCAATTCTACAATTACTGATATTTCTTTTGTTGTTTTCGTTTCAACATTTTGAGCAATTTTATGTTCTCCCCACTGTTCAATCGTTGTTTTTAATTGTGGACTAAATTGCTTCTCCTTTTGTAGTGATTCAGCATGAGTGCTTAAAGCTCCAAAACTAGAAAAGACAAGCGCCATGCTTAATAGTGTAGATGTAGTTTTTTTCATTGATACTCCCCCTAATAAAAAGTGCTAATATTCAGAAATAAAATCTTACATTTTAGTTAGAACTTATAAATATAAATGTTGGCTAAACTATACTTTCGACATAATTCATACCAATCCTCTATGAATTGAAAGTTTCTTGGGAAATTTTTTCTGATTATGTCGAATCGATATTTTTCACATATTGTAGGAAGAAAGTGAGGAATGCTATGAGGGAAATGGAGTGATGGTATGAAAAGGCTAATAGTAAGTGGTAGTGTAGTTTTGTTTATGTTTTTATATTCTATCGCTATTACTAGCGCAGAAAATAATAGTGTGAAAGTTGCTTTTATTCGTCATCATAACCTTTGGATTAAAGTTGATGGGAAAGAAAAACAACTTACAAAAGGAGAGAACATAACAGGGCCAAAGTGGTCACATGATGGAGAATGGCTGGCATATGTAAAAGGGGAGAAACAAAATATTCTTGAGTTATATCGGCTGAAAGATGGAAAGAAAGTTACGCCGTTTCACTCAGAAGCATCGAATTATCAATGGTCACCAACAGAAAATATAATTGCATTTATATTTACAGGTACATTGAATACATTTGATGTAGAAAAAAAGAATGCAGATTTTGAAAATGTATCGGCTGGTGTGGGTGATTATGCATGGTATCCTGATGGAAAGAACTTTCTTGTATCCTCTGAAGCGCACTTACTTCCAACAGGATGGACAGGGGCTCAGCTATATGAAGTGCAAAAAGATGCACATATGAATCCTCACAAAATGAAGCATTTGTATGCATTGCCAAATGAACATGATGATTTTCTAGCGCTAGTAGCAAGTGGCTTTAAGTGGTCACCAGATCAAAAGTGGATTTCATTTTTAGCGGTACCGACAGCTTCATGGTCAGCTGATAGTAATACGCTTTGCTTAGTTCGAGCAGATGGTAGTCGGTTTGAAATAGTAGATCAAATGCTATTAAATACAGAATGGTTCAAATGGGCGCCATCAAAAAACATATTGGCTTATATTGAAGGAAGCGGGAGAGTTGCATTAGAGAATAAACATTTAAAAATAAAAGAACTGCCAGCACTCCAGCAGCAAATATTTACGCCGAAAGGATATGTGGATTGGGATTTTACATGGAAGAACGATAATGTAATTATCGTTTCACGAGCAAAAGAGGGAGGGTTTGAAACTCTGCCAGAAAAAAGGCCATTCCCATCTTTATATGAGATAAATAGCACAAGCGATAAACAATATCAAATTACAAAGTCATCTAATAAGCAAGGCGATTATCATCCAATTTTCATGAAGAAGAGCAATCAATTAATATGGATACGTTCAGATCGTAAGAAAGCTAATATATGGATAGCTCATAGTGATGGAAAACATGAAAAAAAGTGGATTGAAAATGTAGATATACCAGAGTGGTATTATGAGAAATGGAATTGGGAAAATGTTATCTCGGTGAAAGAAGAATAAAAAACTGCCTAAAAGATTGTTTTAGGCAGTCTTTTACTGTTATTTATGTGTTTTATTTGGCTTTTTTTTCGCTGGGTTTCCGTTCCCTTGGCGCTTTCTATTTTGTTCATCTTTTGCTTGTTTTTCATGTAGTGTATCTAAAAATTCATTCGAGTTACTCATGTTTATATCTCTCCTTTCATTTTGTCATGATTACTATAACCATTTAGGAGGATAATCATGAGTTAGAAGTTAGGCACTTAATTTTCTTCGATAATGTAAGTAAAATATTCCATACATAACAAATAGCATGAGTAAAACTTGTAACTCTACATTTGCCTTTAAAATAGCTGCGATAGGGTCTGGTAAGTACGGTGATTTATCATTTGTGCTTAAACCTAACCATTTATTTAAGAGGCTAATGGTACAAAACATAAAAACACCGGACCAGCTTGCCGTAATTGCTTTTTGTTTCACGTTCATCATCTGTAATCCAAGGATTAGCAGTTTTATCACTACTAAAGAAGCCGTTTATATATCCCCATATAATCATTCCAATAAAGACAATTATCCATTTCATATATGTAATTCTCCTTTCGGTGTAAAAAGTATTTTACATGTAATATTGTAATGTTGTAATATTTTACAAACCTTCGTGTCAAACATTTTTTACATATCGGTTTTTATACAGCAGGAATAAAGAATGCAATAGGGAAGAAATATGTGTGAGGATTTTATAGTAAGAGGAGACTGAATATGAAAATCGTTTTTGTTCGGCATGGTGAAGGTGAACATACAACGGATTTAACAGAAAGTTTACAAGTGTTTGACCCACCATTGACGAGAGTAGGAAAGGCTCAAGCTAAATTACTTCAACGTGATGTATCATTACAAGAAACGGATATATTAATTGTTAGTCCTACACTTAGAACTTTACAAACGGCGACAATATGGAGTGCGAAAGTAGCTTGTCAAAAAATAGTCCATCCATATGTATCTCCGCGTATTTTTCCTTATCGAGAAGGAGCGAAAACATTACCGTGCGATTATATAGTAGATCAGGAAATGATAACAAAGTTATTTCCGCATTTTTCGATAGAGAAAAGCTCAAATAATCAGTTATGGAAGGAAGGTATAAACACTATTTCAGAGAATAGTTTTCAGCAAATAGTAGATGAATTTCTTCTTTGGTGTTATGAACTGGGTGCGGAAAGAATTTGCATTGTATCTCACGATGGAACAATTACAGCATATAGGCAATATTTACAGAAAGTCGTTTTAACTAGATCAGATTTTTTGAAAGAAACAGGTATATATGAAATGGATTTATCCCATAAAAGTCTGATTGATAAGGGCTGATTATAGGATGGAGGTTGTTTGTTGAATATTGCATTAGTAGTTGGTTTTAATTCGGATTTAGAGGCGCAATCAATACGAGCATCTCTTGAGTATTTTGGTGCAAGAGTTGTGACATATTGGATTGGTAGACCGAAAGATTTTGTGGAAGTTCTTTCTGGAAAGAACTTATTTAACGATATTAATTATATTATTTTTTGCTTTCATGGTGAAGAAGGGAAGTTTGTCATGGAAGAGTTAGGCGAAGAAGTATATGAACAAGATGAACCGAGAGGGTATTTTGGTAAAGCAGAAATTTATAAATATGCAAAATTGCATAATACACATATTGTAAATAGCGGGTGCACATTAGGGGAGCAAAAACTTGCAAAATCTTTTTTACATAGTGGTGCGAAATCATATATTGGATCGATTGATTATGTAGATGGAAATGCAGCACTTATGTTTACTATACGCTTATTTTATGGGGTTATTAACCATGGGAAAACGTTAGAAGAAGCGTTTCAAGAAGCGAGTTTAATTGATGAGGAGACACATACATTTCGATTCTATAATTAGTGTGAAACACGTTTATTCTATATTCGAATAAACGTGTTTCACATTTAACTCACATTTTTTTTACGTTTTTTTCAATGAAAATGGTTATCACTTGTGGTATGATATGTTCAAGTTTTTACAGGTAATAAAAGTTACTATATAAACGTTAGTTTTTAATGTTTCATACGCATGTCACAGATTATTCATAATTAACGTTTGAAAAATAAGTAACTAATGTTATTATATTATCTGTAACTAGCTTAATTACAACTTTAGGAGGAAGATATGGTTATTCAATTTTTAAGAGAAAACAAAGCAGTTTCTTTTGTATTAGCAGTAATTCGAGTATATCTTGGTTACACATGGTTAATGGCTGGAATCGGTAAACTACAAGGAAAAGGATTCGATGCAACAGGTTATTTGCAAGGCGCAATTGAAAAATCTAAAGGTGCACAACCGGCTGTTCAATCTTGGTGGGCATCATTCTTACAAGAATTTGCAATTCCAAATGTAGATTTGTTTAATACACTTGTAACATGGGGAGAAATTTTAGTAGGAATTGGTTTAATTGTAGGCTGTTTAACAAAAACAGCGGTCTTTTTTGGTCTTGTAATGAACTTTTCCTATATGTTTAGTGGGTCAATTGGTGTGAACCCTGAGATGGTTATCTTATCTATGTTTGTTCTTGTTGCCGGTATGAACGCTGGGAAATTTGGAATGGATGGCTTTGTTATCCCGAAAGTATTAGGATCAAAAACTCAAAAACGCCAAAAGCAAGCTGCTTAATATATGAAAACGGGTATCTCAAAATGAGATACCCGTTTATGTTATTTTTCAACTTTGATCGGATTGTTCTTAAAGAAGTCTTGTACATACCCGACAAATTCTTGTGGTTCTTGGCGAAATGGTGCATGATAACCTTTTTCAATAATATGCAAAGTGCTATTTTTTAAGAATTGATGATACGTTTCTCCTTCTTTCCAAGAAACGCTACTATCATTTCTGCCCCATATAATTAAAGTCGGCTGTTTCATTTCATTCGCATTAATTTTAAGACGTCTAGGCCATAGTTTCATTTTGTTATAATGCTCTTCATCGTTACGTTTGAATTTCACTTTGCTCTCATCATAATCAGTAATAGAAGAAACGGCATTTAAATCAGTCGGCAATTGTGGTTTTGGTGAGCCTTGTTTAGTAACGAATGTATGAGGACCACCTGTAGCATCAGTTAAAATAAGGTGAGTAACTGCTTCAGGATATAAATATGTTAAATTTAGAGAAATTTCTCCCCCCATGGAATGCCCCAGTATTGCGAATGAATCATACCCTAGTTTTTTCATTAATTTATAATACAAATTTGCATGAGTTGGAAAAGAATAATAAAAATCCATTGGCTTAGATGAGCGCCCGAATCCTAAAGCATCTACAGAAATAATTGTATGATCTTTTGCTAAATCGGAGTAAATCTTTTGAAAACCATCTGATGACCCTCCAAAGCCATGAATCATAAGTAAAGGTGGTTTTTCATTACCAATCTTTTTAAAGTAAATGGTTTGACCATCTATTTCTACCATTTTTTCCTCGGTAGCTAGTTTAGCTGTAATTGTATTTTTCACTTGCTTTACTTGTTCTACTGGCTTTTCTGCTGCACTACATCCTACTAATAGTGTAAGAGTAAGACAACCTACCATGAAATAGCTAAATCGCTTCAATTAGGTGTCTCCTTTCTAACATAACGCTGTATCTATCATAGCAAATAGCATATTACGATTTCCAGGAAGTTGGCTACCATTTTTTATCATAAGAGGTGAAAGGAGCGTTTCTTGGAAATTTTCTGTTTGAAGAAATTTACGAAATATAAATTGTGAATGTGGGACATCAATTCGTACTATACCATTCCAACATTCACATATCTTTTTTAATAATTGAATAGCATCTTCTTCTTGCTTGGCGATAAGTGGATGGATACATAATATATTGCCCTTTTGTATGCATAATGAAAAAGCTTCTATACGGTTATTTCTTTCAATTTTAAAAGCGTGTATGGCCCTTGGTAATAGCAAAGAGTAAAGTAGAGAACGATTCACACCAGTTGCAATTTGATCAAGAGAAGTAAGAGATATAAGGTCTTCTTCTCGTACTTGTTGTAAGTGAGAAGGATACGTCTTAGTAGTTTGCTTTTCAAAACGATGAATTGTTGTTGCTGTTTGAAATCCACATGATGTGTATAGAGGTTCGCCAGCTTTTGTCGCAATAAGTGCAATTGGTTGTTTTGGATGAATTTGTTCCAAGCAATGATTTAGCAACATGCGCCCTATTCCTCGTCCTTGAAAATTAGGGTGAACGATTAACATACCAATGGAAGTGAAGTTACTTGTAAAAGGAAATACTCCTCCAGTCGCAATGAGTTTGTTTTCATGAATATAACCTACAAGTGTGCCGATAGAAAGATACATTTTGAATTGCTTTTTCATAAAAATTTCATCGTGTAACCATCCAACAGATTTGCAAAGATTAAGTAATTCAAAAATAAAAGACTCATTTAGCTTTACTATTTTCATAAAGGCTCACCGCATTTCTATTTAATTTCATAAAAATAGAGTCAAAATGTAAAAAAAAGAGATTTACGTTAAATGAAATCCAACCTGTTTATATTTAAATTGTAAAGGGCAGGATGGCTGATACGAAGAGACAAAGTTATACAAATTATAACTGATATTTACATAAGTTAACAAAAAATTTACATACAGCTAATTTTCTCTTAATAGTCTTCCATTAAATTTGATAGTGGGAAATGAATAACCTAATTAGGGGGACAAGACAGTGAAAAAGTTTGTGAAAAAAGCATGGCCATTTGCAGTTGTGGCATCATTAGCAGTTACTTCGGTAGCAACATGGAATTTTACTCGTTCTAGTGAGGTTAATGCAGATGAGAACGGAAGCAATGCAAAGATTAAAAATGTTATCGTATTAATTGGGGATGGTATGGGCCCTTCATATATGACGGCTCACCGTTATATGAAAGATAATCCAAAAACCTTTGAAATGGAATCTACAGAATTTGATAAGCATCTTGTAGGAACACAAAAAACATACCCAGAAGATGAGCATGAAAATATTACAGACTCTGCATCAGCAGCAACAGCTATGTCAGCAGGGATTAAAACATATAATGCTGCAATTGCAGTTGATAATGATAAAGCGGAAGTGAAAACGGTTCTTGAGCAAGCGAAAGAAAAAGGGAAATCAACGGGACTTGTTGCAACTTCTGAAATTACACATGCAACACCAGCTGCTTTCGGTGCGCATGACATTAGCCGTAAAAATATGGACGCAATTGCAAATGATTATTTTGATGAGAAAATTAAAGGGAAGCATAAAGTAGATGTTATGCTTGGCGGCGGCGTAAAGAACTTTGTTAGAAAAGATCGTAATCTTACAGAAGAGTTTAAGAAATCTGGTTATAGCTATGTAACGGATCGAGATCAATTGTTAAATGATAAAAATGATCAAATTCTTGGTTTATTTGCACCAGGTGGATTAGATAAAATGATTGACCGTAATGATAAAACACCTTCATTAGAAGAAATGACTAATGCAGCAATTGAGCGTTTGAACAAAAATAAAAATGGTTTCTTCTTAATGGTGGAAGGAAGTCAAATCGACTGGGCTGGACATGATAATGATATCGTTGGTGCAATGAGTGAAATGGAAGACTTCGAAAAAGCTTTCAAAGCAGCGATTGAGTTTGCGGAAAAAGATAAAAATACGTTAGTTGTTGCAACGGCAGACCACGCTACAGGTGGATTATCTTTAGGGGCCAATGGCGAGTATAACTTTAAAGTAGATCCAATTAAAGCTGCAAAACGCACACCAGACTTTATGGCAAATGAGATTGCAAAAGGTGCAAATGTAGAAGAAACATTGAAAAAGTATATTGATTTACAATTAACTCCAGAAGAAATTCAAGCTGTAAATGATATAGCTCCGTCAAAAGATGTAACAAAGATTGATAATGCAATTGAAGATATTTTCAATAAGCGCTCGGTTACAGGCTGGACAACTGGTGGACATACAGGGGAAGATGTGAACGTGTATGCATTTGGTCCAGGTAAATACTTATTCTCAGGCGTTCAAGAGAATACAAATATAGCGAAACGTGTCTTTGATATTGTTGGCGGTGGCGATCCGAATAAAGGAAGACGTTAATTAAGAGCGAAAGTGAGGCGAAATGCCTCACTTTTCTTTTTAGGAGTTGGGAATATGGAAAAAATATTTAGGAAATTAAGATTCCTTCTAGTATTTGTAGTATTACTAGTTGGATGTCAACAAGAAGAGAATAACGTAGAACAAAAATTTACTACTAAAAAAACTGAGGAAAAGGTACAAATAACAAAAGAAGAAGAGAAATCTATTCAAGATGTTATTACTACATTTGTGCGAACGACGAATGAAAAAAATCTTGCAGAACATATGGAGTTATTTTCAAAGAAGATGCCTAGTGCTGAAGACTTAAAAACACAAAAAGAAGCCGCATTTCAAAAGGGAAATAAGAAGATTGAATTGGAACATATAGATATGAAAGCTAGTAAAGTAGGGTATGTTATTGTTGAAACGAAAGAAAAGGAAGTAGACGATAGTGTCACTCTTCAAAAGAAAGTACAGTACGCTCTTGGAAAAGAAGATGAGAAATGGAAGATTGAAGAGGTTCGCACGATAGAGAAAAAATAACGTGAAACTTTAATAAGTGTGGGAGTCGCACTTCTAAAAAATGGTACAAAAAAGGTTCTCATTGGCGAGAACCTTTTTTTATAGTGGTAGCATAATTTGATTTGAGCATGCCTCAATATCATCAATATCTTGACGAATTGTGGCCATTTTATTATCAAGATCTTCAGCTTTCATTGCTGCATCATGTAGTTCATCTTTTAAATACTCCGGTATTTTCCCTTCATATTTATAATAAAGTTTGTGTTCTAAACTTGCCCAAAAGTCCATTGCCAGTGTACGTAACTGAATTTCTGCAAATACATCTTTTGTACCAGAATTCAGTGATAAAGGATATTTAATAATCATGTGTAAACTTTTATAACCGTTTCCCTTTGGATTAGCGATATAATCTTTTACCTCTATGATTTCCATATCTTCACGCTTTTGAATGACTTCTTTTAAATGATAAATATCTTCTACGAAGCAACATGTAATACGAATACCAATAATATCTTGTAAATGCGTTTGGGCATTTTCAACTGTCGGTAATAAATTTTTACGTTCAAGCTTTTTAATAATACTTTCAGGTTGTTTTAGTCTTGTTTTTATATGTTCAAACGGGTTGTAATCCTCTAAAAATTGAGCTTCCCGGTTCATAATTTCAAATTTAGTTTTTAACTCTTCTAAAGCAAATGTATATGGTAATACAAAAGCTTTCCAGTAGTTAACTGTTGATTGATTATATTCCATTTATATACACACCTTTTCCTATTTACAAGTGAGGTTGTTATTATACTAAATACCAAATCATATAAGCACAAGCGACAAATGATGAGATCATAAAGCGATATTTAGTTTTCATACTTTCAACTCCTTTCGAGTAAGATTCTATATAAATAAACGTGATTGTTAATAAGTTCACTATGTACAATTTCTATAGTAATAGATTCGTGTGAATTTCGTATGAACTAATTGTTTCAGCTTTTTGTCTTTTTTACTGTTAATCATAATTATTATTCGGATTTAAAGTGTTTTCATTTGTTTTATCTATTTGTATAAATTAATGTATATTTAAATTTATAGTTATTAAGGAGGATATATGGTGAACTTTGAAGAATTAGCAATTGCTAGACGTTCTGCAATGAAATTTATACAAGGTATAGAAATCCCTGATGAGGATTTTAAAAAAATATTTGAGTTAACTAAGCTTTCTCCATCTTGCTATAATTTGCAGCACACACATTATGTTGTAATTCGTGATCAAGAGCGAAAAGAAAGATTAAAAGAATTAGCGTTCGGTCAATATAAAGTATCGAGTGCATCAGCGGTAGTGCTCGTTTGTGGTGATAAAAGAGCATACCAAAATGTTGAAAATATTTACTTCGGTATGAAAGTTTTAAAAATGATTGATGAATGCGAATATGAAGATACCATTAGACAAACGAAAGGTTTATATGAAGGGAAAGGAGAGCGTTTCATGGAGGATGAAGCGATTAGAAATGCTTCGTTAAGTGCGATGACTTTTATGTACGCAGCTAAATATTATGGATATGATACATGTCCAATGATTGGTTTCGATGAAAAAGCAGTACAAAGTGAATTAAATATGCCAGAGCATGTAATACCTGTTTTAATGATTACGATAGGGAAAAGTGATACGACTAAAGTTCGTCCAAGAGGATATCGAAAGCCAATTAGTGAGTTTGTTACATACGAATCGTTTTAATAAAATTTATTTAACTATAAAAACAAGGGGATTCTAAATAGAATCTTCTTGTTTTTGCAATTGACAAATAGAATGAAGTTTTATAATATATAAATCGTAATCATTACGTTTTAGTTTGCGATCTTTGAAAGAAAGGAGAATTACCTATGCGTGTAAATATTACATTAGCTTGTACGGAGTGCGGTGATCGTAATTATATTTCTAAAAAAAATAAACGAAACAATCCAGAACGCATCGAACTAAAAAAATATTGTCCACGATTAAAGCGAGTAACGTTACATCGTGAGACGAAGTAGAAGACTAGAGATATCTCTAGTCTTTTTTTGTTAATAAGTTTTGGTTTTCTTTGTTATAATTACCTTAAATTGTAACAAAGGAGAGGGCATGGTGAATCAAAAAGATAAAGAAAGAAAAGAGCACGTAGCTCATATTATTGAAATTCCAGATGAATATAGGCTTGTTGTAGATGATCAAGAAGGGGTTGATGACCCGTATCATCTATTATGGTGGGGACATAAAGATGATGAGGAGAAACAGATACAAATTACATTAAATAGACATACTGGTAATTTAATTGAATTTAGGATAGATGATGGAAATTCTTTTTCGAGTGATAAGGGAGCGATAGAGGAGAATAAAGCAAGAGAGGTTGCAAATACATTCTTAAAAAAATATACAAAAGAAGGATATGAATTCTATACATATGTAACGGTTAAGGGCGACAGGCGCGGTTGGAAAGAAGTAAATTATATGCAAGAAGTGAATAGCTATCCATTGCCGAATACTGGGTGTGTTGTGCGAGTGCACCCTTCAGATAATGTTGTGCATTTTCATTACAATGGACAAAAAGCCATAGAGAAAAAACCGTTATGGCCAAGTGAAATTGTTGGGGAGAATATCGTTTTAGAAAATTTGAAAGCTAGACAAGATATGAGACTTGTATTTGTAGATTTAACATACTCTTCATGTGAGTATGAAAACGGGGAAGAAGTAAAAGGGTACCATCTTGTATATGAACCAGAGCCTAGTCATGCGTTTATTGATGCAAGTACAGGTAAAGATTTATATGGGCCAGAACACTATAAATTACCTTCTACAGTACTTGTTGATAAACCGCTAAAGAGTAGTCAAAAAAAAGATGTGTTTGATTTATTTGATTGGGACAAGGAGAAGTTTGTCAAAATAGATGAAAAAGTAGATGAGGATGAAGTCCGGATAAAATTTGTATTAAAAGAAGAATTACAAAAAGAAATAGAAGAGAAGGATTCATATTCAATGGATGAGTTTTATAAAAAACATTTTCCAATGTTGAAACATGATGAATTCGTTGTAATTACTCTAGATAAAGAAACAAATCAATTGCTTTCTTTTTTTATGTGGAAGGATGAGAAAAAAAGGAAAACAATCTTATCGAGAGAGCAATGTTTAAGCAAGGCACTTCAATTTTTAGAGCATATTATCCCAGATGCGACAAAGTATGTTCAACTTTGGGATAATTATGAGGAGGAAGAGGGGATAGAGAGGTTTTCCTTTTCAATCTATGTAAATGACATTCATGTAGAGCGGAAATATATTATGATCAACATCAATGCAGAAAATGGTGCTGTGATGCACTACTCTGGAGAGTCTGGCAACTTTATAAAAGAATTACTTGCATATGAAACAACACCAAAAGTAACAAAAGAAAAAGCGTTAGAAATATACAGAGAGGCTATCCGAGTTAAATTAGAATGGTTTGTAGATCATGATGCAGAGGAAACGAAATACAAACTACTGTACAAACAAACGACAGATGAAAAACATAAAGAACCTTTTGATTGTAGTCGGGAAATTCGTTATATTGATGCCCAAACTGGGAGAAAGATTTGGAGTAAGTAAAGTAAAAAGAGTTATTTTTCAAAGAAAATAACTCTTTTTATTTTTATAATTTGCCTGTTCGTTTTTCAAAATTAAATGTGATAGGAAGATTGGAAGAAGAATTATCACTTTTAAATGTTACTTTCCATTCTTTAGTATGGGCTTTAATTTCAAAATTAAGAAGATTCATCGCTCTACGTTTATCTATTTCTAAAAACATATTATGAATTTCTGGTTCTTGCTGTAAATTAAGAGCCTTTAGTGTGACTGTTAATGTGAAAAAATTTTGCCCTTCATATACTATTTTTGATATTTTTGTTTTTTGTGTATTTAACAGTATATAAAAACGGTCTGATGGAGTTAATTGTACAGAGTCATCAGTAATTTCATTCTCGCTATTATAAAGTTCAACTAAGAAAGATGTACTATGGGAAGAATGTTTTTTGCTTGTAATCTGTAATTCAGTAGGAATCATCGGTATTTCATAAAAATCATTCCTTATTATGTTATTGTAATCCTCTGAAAATTTACGGACTTCTTTTGGAAAAGAGTCTTCTTGTGTACTTAAAAAAGTTTTATGTTGCTTTGGAGTTTTTTTACTAAAATTTAATGTTTCTTTAAAGTAATAATTGGATCCAGTTAAAAATAAAAAACTACAAATTAATAAAAAAATTCGATACGGATTTTGAAAGTTAAAGAACAGTAGTATACATGTAATAAATCCAATTACATAGAAAATAAAGATAAGTAGTTCTAGTTTTGAGTGAAAGGAGAAACCATAATTATGAAAAAATTTCATTCCAATTATAATTTGAGCTCCAAAAAACAAAGAAATTCCAAATTGAAAAAATAATAAATCAGGCCCTCTCTTAATAACAAAAGTAATGAACGAAATGAAAAGTAAAAATACCCCTAAATAAATTGTTACATTTAATAATCGATCTAATGTAAGCATGAATAGTTTCCCCTTTAATAGCATATTCATATATAAATAACAATTTTATATAATTATAATATAACAATAAAATATTTTAAATGTTGGAAGTGTTGAGTTTTATAAATAAACTGTACAGACACAAACAACCTCAAGCCCACATACACATAATAAAGACCACTATTTTGGCGGAGGTGAAAGGTTTGAGTCTATTCGCCGCAATTGGATATATGGTTCGAGAAGTGTTTGTCTTTGTTTCTTATGTGAAAAATAATGCGTTTCCGCAGCCGTTATCATCAGATGATGAGAGAAAGTACTTAGAGTTAATGGAGCAAGGTGATGCTCAAGCGAGAAATCTTTTAATTGAACATAATTTACGGCTTGTAGCTCATATCGTTAAAAAATTTGAGAACACAGGAGAAGATGCAGAAGATTTAATTTCAATTGGTACGATCGGGCTCATTAAAGCGATCGAGAGCTATTCTGCAGGAAAGGGAACGAAGCTTGCGACGTATGCAGCACGCTGTATTGAAAATGAAATTTTGATGCATTTACGTGTACTAAAGAAAACGAAAAAAGATGTTTCACTTCATGATCCGATCGGGCAAGATAAAGAGGGCAATGAAATATCGCTTATTGATATATTAAAATCAGAGTCTGAAGATGTAATTGATATGATTCAGCTTAGTATGGAGTTAGAAAAAATTAAAGAGTATATCGATATTTTAGACGAAAGAGAAAAAGAAGTGATTGTGAAACGTTTTGGACTTGGGCTAGATAAGGAGAAAACACAGCGGGAAATCGCTAAGGCGCTTGGCATTTCTAGAAGTTACGTATCACGGATCGAAAAGCGTGCTTTAATGAAAATGTTCCACGAGTTTGTAAGGGCAGAGAAAGAGAAAAAAGCGAAAGAGTAAAGTGTATTAGAAGCAGCCATATTTTAAAATAGGCTGCTTTTCTTATTGTAAATAAGAAAAGAAAACGCGTTATGCTAAGAAGAAATACATGTTCACTGTTGAAAATGACGGATTCTATCTGTAATATTAGAAGGTGCTAAATAATTTAAGAATAATACCATACTTAGTTTTCTGTATGTATAATAAGGCTGCTTTATATGATATGTGGGAATAAGAACCAATTTTACGTATGATATAGAAAGAAAATAAGGGAAAACTAAAGTTATAGACTGATTAGGGGGTTTCGCAATTTGCGACGTACATTATATCGACTTATGATAGAACTTACAAATGGTCGCTTTACTTCTTATATATTACGTAAATTTGCACAATCTCGTTTGAGCTCTATCATTATTCCATCGTATGCGAAAGTTTTTCAAATTAATCAAGATGAGATGGAAAAGGGTTTGAAGGAATATAGAACGTTGCATGAATTATTTACGCGTAAGCTAAAAGAAGGAAAGCGTAGTATTGATACAGATGCATCGAGTATTGTTAGTCCTGTTGATGGTGTTTTTGCAGATTATGGTCCTATTGAGGATACAAAAACATTTGATATTAAAGGAAAGCGCTATTCAATTGTGGATATGCTAGGTAATGAGGAACGTGCAACGCGATATGCAGGCGGTACATATATGGTAATTTATTTGAGTCCAAGTCACTATCATCGCATTCATAGTCCGCTTTCTGGTTCTGTGACTGAAAGATTTGCACTCGGTAGAAAATCGTATCCGGTAAATGCAGCTGGTATGGAATATGGGAAAGAACCGTTGTCAAAAAATTATCGTTCTGTTACAGAAGTAAGCAGTGATGGCGAACATATGGCTCTTGTAAAAGTAGGGGCCATGTTTGTTAATAGTATTGAGCTTTTGCATGAGAGAGACACTGTTCAAAAAGGTGAAGAAATGGCATACTTTACATTTGGTTCAACAGTTGTGTTATTGTTTGAAAAAGATATGATAGAAGTAGTGCAGGAATTAAAGAGTGGGCAAGAGCTGCGTCTTGGTGAAAAAATAGCTACTCGATTAGCTCATAAATAAAGAAACGCTTTTATAACCGTAAGTAAGAGTTATGGGCAAAGATACTTAATGATGAAATCCCCTAGATGGGAGTACTTGTTTATTCGAGAGCCATCGTAGGATGGCTCTTTTTACAGGGCATTCAATAATGTATCCTGTAACTGTTTGATTGGTACGGGCTGATTAAACTTTCACTTTATATATAATCAAGAAGATTTGACAAGCTTGTCCTCTAATGAGCGTCTAATGATTTCTTGTTTTATAAGTAAAATGAAGTCGGGATTTAATTTTAGTTCTTTTGCTTTATAATAAGACTCAGTGAGTAACTCAGTGGATAACTGTTCCATATGTTTTGTTTTCAAGGTGAGTCACCTCCTAATAATATAAGGATTGATTCGTTGATGCATTTAATGTACCAAAAAAATATGACAGTCACAAACGAGTGGTTATCCACATACCTAGGTGGATAAAGTGTGTATAGTTTGTTAGTAAATTCCAAATTAACTGAAAAATTAATGTGGAAAATGTGTACAATTTTATCCACAGGTTATATATCGAAAAATGTTGTCGAAAAATTTTATGAAAAATCCTCAAAGAGGTGAAAGAAATTGAAACTATTTTTACCAAATGAATACGTGAAAAATGTATATCATGTTCAACCAGAAGATTTAAAAAAACGTGGGATTAAAGGTGTTATTACTGATTTAGATAACACTTTAATTGAATGGGATCGTCCAAATGCAACCCCGCAACTTGAAGAATGGTTCTTAAAAATGAAAGAGCAAGGCATCCAAGTAACGGTTGTTTCAAATAATAATGAGCAACGTGTAAAAGATTTTGCTGACCCATTAGGTATTCCATTTATTCATAGTGCACGTAAACCATTTGTTCGAGCGTTTAAGCGTGCGATACAAGAGATGCATCTGCAGGCAGAGGAAGTTGTAGTAATTGGAGATCAGTTACTGACTGATGTGCTTGGTGGAAACCGAGTAGGGCTTCATACAATTTTAGTTGTACCGGTAGCACAAACGGACGGATTAGTGACGCGCTTTAATCGGAAAATTGAACGAAGAATCATGAAAAATATGAAGAAAAAAGGTTTAATTAACTGGGAGGAATAAAGTTTGACTGAAACAATTAAATGTATTGGTTGCGGTGTAGAAATTCAAACAGAAAATAAAAACGAAGTGGGGTATGCTCCTGCCTCATCTTTAGAAAAAGAACAAGTCATTTGTCAACGTTGTTTTCGCTTGAAGCATTACAATGAAATTCAAGATGTATCGTTAACAGATGATGACTTCCTACGCATTTTAAATGGAATTGGAAAATCAGATGCATTAGTAGTCAAAATTGTAGATATTTTTGATTTTAATGGTAGCTGGTTACCTGGCTTACATCGTTTCGTAGGGAATAATAAAGTATTACTTGTTGGAAATAAAGCTGATTTAATTCCAAAGTCAGTAAAACATGATAAAGTAAAGCATTGGATGCGCTATAGTGCAAAGCAGCTAGGATTAAAACCAGAAGATGTCTTTTTAATTAGTGCAGCGAAGGGACAAGGAATTGCTGAACTAGCAGATGCTATTGAGTATTATCGCGGCGGCAAAGATGTTTACGTTGTTGGATGTACGAATGTAGGGAAATCGACATTTATTAATCGTATGATTAAAGAATTTAGTGATGAGACTGAAAATGTAATTACAACATCTCATTTCCCAGGAACAACACTGGATTTAATTGATATTCCATTAGACGAAGAATCTTCTTTATATGATACGCCAGGTATTATTAACCACCACCAAATGGCTCATTATGTTGGGAAGCAAAGCTTAAAGCTTATTACACCAACAAAAGAAATTAAGCCGATGGTATTCCAATTAAATGAAGAACAAACGTTATTCTTTAGTGGATTGGCACGTTTTGATTATGTAAGTGGTGGTCGTCGTGCGTTTACTTGTCACTTCTCGAATCGTTTAACAATCCATCGTACAAAGCTTGAGAAAGCAGATGAATTATATAAAAATCATGCTGGAGATTTACTAAGCCCGCCAACGCCAGAAGAATTAGCAAATATGCCTGAGTTAGTGAAATACGAATTTAATATTCGTGAACCAAAGACGGATGTTGTATTCTCTGGATTAGGATGGGTTACTGTGAACGAACCAGGCGCAAAAATTGTTGCACACGTACCAAAAGGAGTAAGTGTTTCACTACGTAAATCTTTAATTTAATATGGAGAGGGATTTATGAAACAATTATATGGTGTAATTGGAAATCCAATTGGACATTCATTATCACCCGTTATGCATAACGATGCATTTGAACACTTGAATATGGATGCCCATTATCATGCATTCCTTGTTGAAGAGGAAGCGCTAGGGGAAGCAGTAAGAGGTTTAAAAGCATTAGGTATTTCAGGATTTAATGTAACAACTCCGCACAAGGTTGCTATCATGGAGTATTTGGATGAGATTGATCCATTGGCAAGGAAAATCGGTGCAGTAAATACAGTGGTTCATAAGAATGGAAGGTTAATTGGCTACAACACAGATGGAATTGGTTTTGTTCGAGCGCTGCAGTCAATTAGTAATGAACCACTTCAAGGGAAATGTATTTTGTTACTTGGTGCAGGTGGTGCTAGCCGAGCTATTTATTTTTCTCTTGCTGATGTAGGTGTAAAAGAGATTGATGTAGCCAATCGTACAGTAGATAAGGCGAAAGAACTTATTGCTGCACGTACGGCCGATGTTAATTCTGTTGCTTTGTCGTTAGAAAAAGCGACAGAAGAACAAGGAAATTATGATATTATCATTCAGACGACAACGATAGGTATGCATCCACACGTCGAACATACGCCATTACAAATGTGTTCGTTAAAAAAAGGAACGATTGTATCAGATATAATTTATAATCCATTTGAAACGAAAATTTTATGTGAGGCAAAAGAGCAAGGCGCAATCATTCAAAATGGTATTGATATGTTTGTTTATCAAGGAGCACTTGCATTTGAAATGTGGACAGGACGTGTACCAAATATTAATCGAATGAAACAATTAGTTATAGAAAAGCTTGGAGGCTAACATATATGTTAACAGGAAAACAAAAAAGATTTTTACGTGCACAAGCACATCATTTAACACCAATTTTTCAAGTAGGAAAAGGCGGAGTAAATGAAAATATGGTAAAACAAATTGGAGAAGCGTTAGAAGTTCGTGAACTATTTAAAGTGAGCGTATTACAAAACTGTGAATTTGATCGCCGTGAGGTTGCGGAAGAACTTGCAAAAGGTGCACGTGCTGAAATCGTTCAAGTAATTGGAAGCACAATCGTTTTATACAAAGAATCAAGAGAAAATAAACAAATTAAGCTTCCTCGATAAAAAGATTAGCATGCGCTATTTTTTATCGCTGATGCGTAATGATGTAGAGAGCGAAACCAATTGAACTTTTATTAATAGCAACTCTCTTCGTTCCTAACCAAGGAGAGTTGCTGTATATAAAAGGAAGGGGCGTTTCTTTTGAGGAAAATTGGCATCATTGGCGGTACATTTGATCCGCCTCACTATGGACATTTGCTAATTGCAAATGAAGTATATCACGCTTTGAACTTGGAAGAAGTATGGTTCTTGCCAAACCAGATTCCGCCACATAAACAAGGGCGGAATATTACAAGTGTAGAAAGTCGTTTACATATGTTAGAGCTCGCGACTGAGGCAGAAGAACACTTTTCTATTTGTTTAGAAGAGCTAAGTAGGAAGGGCCCATCTTATACGTATGACACTATGTTACAATTGACGAAGAAGTATCCGGATGTGCAGTTTCACTTTATTATTGGTGGGGATATGGTTGAATATTTACCGAAGTGGTATAACATTGAAGCTTTACTTAATCTTGTAACGTTTGTTGGAGTTGCAAGACCTGGGTATACATTGCATACACCATATAAGATTACTACAGTGGAAATTCCGGAATTTGCAGTTTCTTCATCCTTATTACGTGAGAGATATAAAGAGAAGAAAACGTGTAAATATTTACTTCCTGAAAAAGTACAGGTATATATCGAGAGGAATGGGTTGTATGAATCGTGAGAATGCACTGCATATTGTCAAACAACAAATGCATGAAAAACGTTATATACACACAATTGGTGTAATGGAGACAGCGATTGAGCTTGCTAAGTTATACGGTGTGGACGAGAAAAAAGCAGAGATGGCAGCTATATTCCATGATTATGCGAAATGTAGAGCAATTTCAGAAATGGAAGAGATTATTAAACGTGAAGATTTGCCGAAAGATTTACTTTGCTATAACAAAGAGTTATGGCATGCACCTGTTGGGGCATACTTACTAGAAAAAGAAGTAGGCATTACGGATTCTGAAATTTTGCAAGCTATTACATATCATACAAGTGGTCATGAGAATATGACGATGTTAGATAAAGTGATTTATGTAGCTGATTACATTGAACCTGGGCGAAAGTTTCCAGGAGTGGAAGAGGCTCGTAAACTCGCATATACGGATATAAATCAAGCCCTATTATTTGCGTTAAAAAGAACAATTCAATTTTTAATGGAAAAAGATCAGACGATTTATCCATTAACATTCCAAACATACAATGCAGTTATCAAGGAGGAAATGAGTAAATGAACGATAAAGAATTATTAGTATTAGCGGCAAAAGCAGCTGATGATAAGAGAGCAGAAGATATGGTTGTCCTAAATATGCAAGGTATTTCACCAATTGCAGATTATTTCATTATTTGTCACGGAAATTCAGATAAACAAGTGCAAGCAATTGCACGTGAAATTAAATCAAAAGCACATGAGTTCCAAATCGACGTACAACGTATGGAAGGGTTTGACGAAGCACGTTGGGTATTAGTTGATCTTGGAGATGTAGTTGCTCATGTATTCCATAAAGATGAGCGTAATCACTATAATTTAGAGCGTCTATGGGGCGATGTGCCACGTGAAGATATTACAGAAGAGTTAGGACAATGAAATACGAACAATTTGCATTGTTGTACGACGAACTAATGAATGATGTCCCTTATGATAAATGGGTGGAATTTACAGAGGAAAGTTTACAGCAGGCAGGTATGAAAGAGGCAAAAATTCTTGATGTAGCATGCGGTACAGGTAATGTAACCCTGCCGCTTGTGCAAAAGGGTTACGATTTAATAGGTGTCGATCTTTCAGAAGAAATGTTAACAGTCGCTCAGCAAAAACTAGGCGGAGAAGGGCATTTTATTCCTTTTTACCAACAAGATATGCGCGAGCTTGATGTTCCGGGTGAGTTTGACTGTGTAACGATTTTTTGTGATTCATTAAATTATGTATTGCAAGAAGATGGAGTACAAGAAACATTTAGAAGAGTGTTTCACCATTTGCGTCAAGATGGTTTGTTTTTATTTGATGTACATTCTTTATATAAAATACATCATGTATTTCAAAATGAAACGTATACAGTGAATGGAGAAGAAATATCTCTTATTTGGAATTGCTTCCCTGGTGAAGAATCAAATAGTGTAGAGCATGATTTGACATTCTTTGTTCAAGATCCGGAAGAAGATGTGTACCATCGGTTTGACGAATGTCACGTGCAACGTGCATATCAAGTGGAAGAGTTAACGAAATGGCTTGAAGAAGCAGGTTTTACAGTTCTTCGTGTAACAGGTGATTTTGAGCGACTTGAAGTTACAGAACAAACAGAGCGTATTTTCTTCATGGCGAAGAAAAACGGATAAAACAAATAAAACAAAAGCAACCGAGAAGGTTGCTTTTGTTTTATAAAGAAGATGTATTTTTAGTTCTAGCATAATCTGAAGATCGTATGCGTAAAGTGTGGGAATAGTAGTTGAAGTGAAAATGTATTGTAAAAAAGTAAGTATTTATAAAAAGGATTTGGAATGAAAATGACGTATTTATTATGTGTGTTTATTGAATTGCTGATCAACGCATTCTAAATCTTCATCAAATTTTTCATGTGTTCGCTCGATTAACTTATGGAACATATCTCCAACGTGTTCTTCTAAAACCCGAATGCCTTCCCCGGTAACGCCGCCTTTCACGCAAACCTTTTCTTGTAAGGTAGGTAATGTGAAGATTTCTTTTTCAAGTAATTTCCCCATCCCCACGACCATTTCACTTACTAAAGTAGTAGCCTCTTCGTGTGTAATATTTGTTTTATCTACAGCAGCGTTAATGAAGCATTGTAGTAAATAACTAAAGAAAGCAGGACCGCAACTTGCTATATCAGATGAAACACGTGTTATATCTTCTTCTATTACAAGAGGTGTAGAAATATTTTTGAATAGACGAAGTAGTTTTTGTTGCCATTCTTCAGAGCAATTATCTCCAAATGTAAATAGTGAGGCGCCAGAGAGGGCGCGATTTGTGATACTTGGAATGATACGTGCGACGTGGCACGGTACGAGAGTCTCTAATTGTGATGGAGATATTGGACTTGTAATAGAAACTAAGCACGTTTCATCAGAAAAATGTTCAGCGTATTTTTTTAGGATAGGGTATATATCTATCGGCTTAACGCAAATAAAAATAAGTTGTGATTGTTCGATTACTTCCGGGATTGTTTTTGCTATATGAACAGAAGGGTATTTTTCTTTTATATGATATGCTTTGGCAGGCGTCCGATTAATGATTGTAAGGCACGAAGGTTTGACAGCACGGGTTTCTAAAAATGCATCGATTAGTATATTCCCCATGTTTCCTGTCCCTATAATTCCTATGTTCAAAGTTTCATCCCTCCTTCGTAACAGCTTTCTCCTAAACAATATGAATGATGTTATAAATTTATGATTAGAGGTGTAAAATGATGTGGGATTTTCCGAAAAAGTGGTTAGGTTTAGTAGCTATTATTGGAACTTTACTTTTTCTTGTTTTTTGGAAAACAAATCAGAGTGTAGAACGAACGCCTATTACAATGAATGTGCAAGAGAAGGAGATAGAAAAAAAGGGTAAACCGAAAATATCGGATACAAAGGAACAGAAAAGAACAATTATAATTGATGTGAAAGGAGCGGTTAATAAAGAAGGGGTATATGAAATGAAGGAAGGAGATCGCGTAAAGGATGCGGTTCAAAAGGCTGGTGGTTTTTTATCAGAAGTAGATATGAAAAAAGTGAATTTAGCACAAATTGTACAAGATCAAATGCTTCTTTATATACCGAGTAAAAATGAGTCAGAACAAGGGATGTTTACTTCTTCTAAGGAAGATGGCAAGATTCGAATAAATACAGCAGCGAAAGAGCAATTGGAAAAAATTACAGGGATTGGCTCCCGAAAGGCAGAAAGTATTTTGAAATATCGAGAAGAGCATGGTCCGTTTCAGAAAATAGAAGATTTATTAGAGATTGATGGGATTGGTGCGAAGTCTCTTGAAAAGATAAAAGATCAAATTATTATTCCGTAAAAGATTGACGAAGTTTTTCTTCTTTCGCTACACTACAAGTAGACAAAAAAGTAGGTGAAAAATATGGAACGAATTTCATGGGATCAATATTTTATGACGCAAAGCCATCTACTATCGTTACGTAGTACATGTACAAGGCTTGCGGTAGGAGCGACAATCGTTCGCGATAAACGAATTATTGCTGGTGGATATAATGGTTCGATTAAAGGTGGCGTACATTGTATAGATGATGGTTGTTACGTAATCGATAATCATTGTGTTCGGACAATTCATGCCGAAATGAATGCTTTATTACAATGTGCCAAGTTTGGTGCGAAAACAGAGGAAGCAGAAATTTACGTTACGCATTTCCCTTGTTTACAATGTTGTAAGGCAATTATTCAAAGTGGTATTACAGCGGTTTATTATGCGCAGGATTATAAAAATCATCCATACGCCATAGAGTTATTTGAACAAGCGAATGTAACAGTGAAGCACGTTCCGCTAGAATATGATATCGCTGCATTAGAGGAGCAAAAACGTTATACGGAGTTAAAAGAATTATTTGCGTCTTTAGAAAAAGATAATTTATCAATGGAAGAATTACAGCATGTATTCACGAAAGCAAAAATGATGCTATAAGGAGTGAGTATAAGTTGCAGGAACAATGGGGGTATGTTGCAATCTCGTTTATAATAGGGATTGCAATTGCCTTTTCCTCGTCACTTTTATTAATAGTTTTTTGCCTCTTTTTAAATGTTTTCTTCTGTTTATATCGCACTTCGCGTAAAACCTTCTTTTTTTGCATTGTAGTGTGCTTTAGTGGCGCTATATACACTTCCTATGTTCAAGGGTGGAATAAGTCTCTAGGAGAGTCCTATGGAGTTACAAGAGGGGTTATACAAAATACACCGCTTGTTAATGGAGATCGCCTATCTTTTCAGTTTGAAGATCACAATAAAAATATAGTGCAGTTAAGTTATAGAATAAAATCAGCCTTGGAAAAGGAAAAAATGCAACAATTATACGCAGGGATATCATGTGTATTCGAGGGTGAGAGGAAAGAACCGCAAACAGCTCGGAATTTTCATGGTTTTAATTACCGTGATTATTTATACAAGCAATATATTCATTTCACATTTGAGGCTACATATATTTCTGAATGCTATAAAACATCACTGTCGCTCATGCAACGGATTCTCCTTTTGAGGCAACAAGTAATCTCGAAAGTTACAGAGATGTTTCCAGAGCAATCAGGTGCTTTTATGAATGCGTTACTATTTGGTGATAGACAACAAATGACGTTTGAAGTGGAAGAGCAATATCAACAGTTTGGTCTTGTACATTTGTTAGCAATTTCAGGTTCGCACATTGTATTGTTAATGGTGATAGTATATTTTATTTTGCTAAGAAGTGGTGCGACGAGGGAGGTAGCAACAATTTGCCTTATCATTTGTATTCCTTTGTATATGGTTTTAGCAGGGGCGTCACCCTCTGTTATAAGGGCTTCTATAACAGGAGTTTTGACGTTGATTGCTTTTATGTGCTCGATTCGTTTATCTAGTTTAGATGCTTTAAGTGTAACAGCTATATGTATGCTTATATATGACCCTTATCTTGTTTTTAATATTGGATTTCAGTTTTCTTTTGTAGGTAGCTTCGCTTTACTTTTGTCTGCTCCGTTATTGTTAGTGAGTAGCAACGGAGTAATCCGAAATTCTATTTATATTTCTATCATTTCACAGCTCGTTAGTACTCCGATTTTGTTATATCACTTTGGTTATTTTTCTCCATATAGCATTTTCCTCAATCTTTTATACGTTCCGTTTTTATCTATCATTGTATTACCATGTAGCATTATTATTTTACTGTGTATGCCAATTGTCCCGTTTCTCGCAAAAGGATTTGCGGATGTGTTATCAATAGGCTTGAGTATGTCTAATGTTTTTCTAAGTTATTGTGAAAGTTTACCATTTAACCAGCTTATTTTCGGGAAAACGTCCTTCAATCTTGTAGCTGTATATTGCGCGAGTATTGTCAGTATATTGATGGTTTGGGAAAGGAGAGCGCCGAAAAAAATGGTTTGTATAGTTGTGAGTATATTTCTTTTTATTAGCACGTGTCATTATGTATATCCATATTTTAGAGGAAGTGGAAGTGTAACATTTATTGATGTTGGACAAGGTGATGCAATATTAATTCGCCTTCCGTATGATAAAGGGGTTTATCTTATTGATACAGGTGGAACGCTTCGTGTCAATAAGGAAGAGTGGCAACAAAAAAAGCATGAATTTTCTGTTGGAAATGATGTTTTAATACCCTATTTACAAAAAGAAGGTATTAAAACAATTAATAAATTAATCGTAACGCATGGAGATGCAGATCATATAGGTGCTGCGCAAGAATTATTATCATATATACCTGTAAAAGAAGTTGTGTTTGGCCGGAAGGGAAAAGATGCAGTATTAGAAAAAGTAGTAAAGAAACAGGCATTAGAAAAGGAAATGAAAATAACTGAAGTGGGGGAAGGGGAAAGTTGGAGTGTAAATGAAGCTGAATTTTTCGTTTTAGCTCCAAAAGGAAAAGAAAAAAGTGAAAATAATGCTTCAATTGTAATATGGGCAAAATTTGGAGGATTGACGTGGCTATTTACAGGCGATTTAGAAGAAGAAGGAGAGCAGTTTTTAGTATCTGCGTATCCAGATTTGCGAGTAGATGTTTTAAAAGTTGCTCATCATGGAAGTAACACGTCATCTATAGAGGCTTTTTTGAACGTTATACAGCCCCGTGTAGCGATTATATCTGTTGGTAAGCAGAATAGATATGGACACCCACATAAAGAAGTGATAGAGCGTTTGGAGAAGATGGGGAGTGTGATATGGCGCACGGACAAGCAAGGTGCTATTTCCTATGTTTTTAAAGGGGAAAATGGAACCTTTAAAAGTAAAATCACATATGATAAAACACATAATAGATGAAAAAGAGAAGACTGCCATGAAGTGGCAGTCTTTAAGAACCGATAAATTTAATAACAGTTGCAATGATGAAAAGTGTTGCGAAAAAACCAAATGAGACGATAAATCCTACCCCTGAATCAATAGCGTCATTGCGTTTACTTTGAACGTTTTGTTCAAAATCATTCATTTAGAATCCCTCCCCAACATTCCACTTTAGTATAAAATATTGTCAGAAAAAAATCTACAATTTCCATATGAAGAGAAAATGAGCTTTTTTGTTACTTTTAGATCATGAAGTAACGTGAGTTTTTTGTTTCCAAGCATGTTAACAGTTGGCACTTATACTCGAATTTTTATTGTGAATAATAAAGGGAAGGTGATTACCGCACACCAATAAGAAACCCGGGGCTTATTGCGTGGCGTTTAATATAAATAAAGGAACGGGTTATAAAGCCTGTTCCTTTGTACTTGTAAAACAAAAGCTAGGGCATTAGTATAAATATATATTGCCAAGTTAGGGAGTAGGAAAAAGTATGAGTGATATACATAAAAAAATTAAAAAGAAACAGTTTGCTTCGTTATATTTACTATATGGAACGGAAGCTTTTTTTATAAATGAAACGATAAAGCTTATTACGACAGAAGCACTTGAAGAAGAAGATCGAGAGTTTAATGTTGTGACATACGATTTGGAAGAAGCATATTTAGAAGATGTGGTTGAGGATGCGCGTACGCTTCCTTTCTTTGGAGAACGGAAAGTACTGTTAATAAAATCACCGCTATTTCTGACTTCGCAAAAAGAAAAGTTAGAGCAAAATATAAAAATTTTAGAAGAATACATTGGTGAACCTTCTCCATTTTCTATTCTTGTTTTTGTTGCGCCTTACGAAAAACTTGATGAGCGAAAAAAAATTACAAAACTATTAAAGAAAACAGCAGATGTAGTAGAAGCGAATGCGATGCAAGTGCAGGATGTTCAGAAGTGGATTATTGCTCGTGCAGATGAAGTGCATGTGCACATTGATAACGCGGCTGTTAGTTTGTTGCTAGAGCTTGTGGGAAGTAATGTAACGATGTTGGCGAAGGAAATGGACAAGTTAACGTTATACGTTGGTATGGGCGGAGAGATTACGACGAAACTTGTTGCAGAGCTTGTGCCAAAATCAGTTGAGCAAAATGTATTTGCTTTGACAGAAAAAGTGGTGAAAAAAGATATTGCAGGTGCAATGCAAATTTTGGATGGATTATTTACGCAGCAGGAAGAACCGATTAAATTGCTTGCGTTATTAGTGAGTCAATTCCGTTTGTTGTATCAAGTGAAAGAGTTACAGCAACGTGGTTATGGGCAAAATCAAATTGCATCTCATATTGGTGTACATCCGTATCGTGTAAAATTGGCGATGAATCAAACGAAATTTTTCTCTTTTGAAGAATTAAAAAAAGTGATTATAGAATTAGCGGAAGCTGATTATAGTATGAAGACGGGAAAGATGGATAAGAAACTTGTGCTCGAGTTTTTCTTAATGCGATTAAATCATATGTGATGACACAAAAAAAGTTCATGTACCTAGTGCATGAACTTTTTTTGTATATAAAAAAACGATCCAAATGGATCGTTTTTTAAACGCCTTACGCGTTTACTTGTTTCGCTAAGCGAGATTTTTGACGAGATGCAGCGTTTTGGTGGATAAGACCTTTACGAGCTGCTTTGTCAAGTTTTTTAGAAGCAGTTTTGAAAGCTTCTTTAGCATTTTCAAGATCGTTATTAGTAACTAAAGCTTCTACAGTTTTAACAGCAGAACGCATGTCAGACTTGATAGAAGCGTTATGTGCACGACGCTCTTCGCTAAGTTTAGCGCGTTTGATAGCAGATTTGATGTTTGCCATACTTTTCACCTCCCTGGTGCAATCGAATGACTCGATTCTTACATAGAACAAGTGATATTCTATCAAACGGTGAAGAGAATTGCAATAGTATATCCATGAAATTTCACGTAAAGGAAAGAATGACCTTATATAACTTTGGGAAATCTAACGATATTTACTATGAATTACGGAGGAGATACGATGAAAGAACCATTGGATTTAAGTAAATATAGCGTTAGAACTGACCTTGCTGTAGAAGCTCATCAAATGTTGCAAGAAAGCCAAGAAGAACAAAAAGGGGTACAGGGGGTAATTGTAAAAGAGAGGGAAGAAGAAGGTACTATAATTACAAAAGTAACAATTGATGAAGCTGCCTCTGAAGCGATGGGTAAAAAACCTGGAAATTATTTAACGCTTGAAGTACAAGGTATACGTCAGCAAGATACAGAACTTCAACAAAAAGTGGAGCGTATTTTTGCAAAAGAATTTTCTTATTTCTTAGAAGAGGTTGGTGTTACCAAAGAAGCGAGCTGTTTAATTGTAGGCCTTGGGAATTGGAATGTAACACCGGATGCTCTTGGGCCAATAGTTGTAGAAAATGTATTAGTAACGAGACATTTGTTTCAATTGCAGCCTGAAAGTGTAGAAGAAGGATTCAGGCCTGTTAGTGCAATTCGGCCGGGGGTAATGGGGATTACAGGCATCGAAACGAGCGATGTTATTTATGGGATTATTGAGAAGACAAATCCAGACTTTGTAATTGCGATTGACGCATTAGCTGCCCGTTCTATTGAACGAGTAAATAGCACGATACAAATTTCTGATACTGGAATCCATCCTGGATCAGGGGTTGGGAATAAACGTAAGGAACTAAGTAAAGAGACATTAGGTATCCCTGTTATCGCAATTGGTGTTCCGACTGTGGTCGATGCCGTTTCGATTACAAGTGATACAATTGATTTTATTTTGAAACATTTTGGTCGAGAGATGAAAGAAGGAAACAAACCTTCAAGATCTTTGTTACCAGCGGGATTTTCATTTGGAGAAAAGAAAAAATTAACAGAAGAAGATATGCCAGATGAAAAGAGCCGAAATATGTTTTTAGGTGCTGTTGGTACGTTAGAAGAAGAAGAAAAAAGAAGGTTGATTTATGAAGTGCTATCGCCCCTTGGTCATAACTTAATGGTGACCCCAAAAGAAGTAGATACTTTTATTGAGGATATGGCGAATGTAATAGCGAGTGGTTTAAATGCAGCGCTGCATCATCAAATTGATCAAGATAATACGGGAGCGTATACACATTGAGGGAGAAAGATGATAATAGTTTGAGTCGTTTTGCGCTTTTGTGTATATGTAGTGTAGCTTTATGTTTACTTATGATGATAGCAGGAGTGTCACTTGCTAATCATGGTTTGAAAAGTATGAAAGGTTATCGGCAATTGTCGTATGAACAAATAGCTCATATGACAGGGACAGAGAGTACAGGTGCTGAATCAGAAATTTTGGGTAGTTCGTTTTCAGCTTCAGAAAAACAACAACAATTAGAACGTTTAAGAAGTTTTAATGTTGTAGAAGGAATTGGGATGGCGGTAGCAAGTGTAGCTTATGAAATGACGAAGTTCGGAACGGATATAGTTGTTGGGAAAATAAAGGGGATTTTTAGCTAAGAGTAGCATGGGAGATGGTTGTTTTACTGATTTGTAAGACAACCGTTTTAAAATTTGAAAAGGGTTTGTCTCTTATGGTTTATTCGCATAAGATATAGATAGAATGATTTGTATCGTAAGCAGCACGAGTTTTCATTGAATCTTTGTTGCTCTATTGATATAATCAGTGCTAGTGTATATTGGCGAGACTATTAGGAGTTGAGAACATAGATGAACAAAGAAGAAAGAGCAAAAAGACAGTCCAAAATTCGTAATTTCTCTATTATTGCTCATATTGACCACGGAAAATCAACGTTAGCAGACCGTATTTTAGAGAAAACAAATGCGTTAACACAACGCGAAATGAAAGCTCAGTTGCTTGACTCTATGGATTTAGAGCGTGAGCGTGGTATTACAATCAAATTAAACGCAGTTCAATTAAACTATAAAGCAAAAGATGGTGAAGAGTATATTCTTCATTTAATTGATACACCAGGACACGTCGACTTTACGTACGAAGTATCTCGTAGTTTAGCGGCTTGTGAAGGCGCGATTCTTGTAGTAGATGCAGCGCAAGGTATTGAAGCTCAAACGTTAGCGAACGTATACTTAGCGCTCGATAACAACTTAGAAATTTTACCAGTTATCAATAAAATCGACTTACCAAGTGCGGATCCAGAACGTGTACGTCAAGAGGTAGAAGATGTAATTGGTTTAGATGCATCAGAAGCGGTACTTGCTTCTGCGAAAGCTGGAATTGGTATTGAAGAAATTTTAGAACAAATTGTTGAAAAAGTACCAGCTCCGGCAGGTGATTCAGAAGAGCCGTTACAATGTATGATTTTCGACTCTTTATATGATCCGTACCGTGGTGTAATTGCTTATATCCGTGTTGTAAATGGAACGGTAAAAGTTGGCGATAAAGTACGTATGATGGCAACGGGTAAAGAATTTGAAGTAACAGAAGTAGGTGTATTTACACCGAAAACTACGCAACGTGACGAGTTAACAGTAGGTGATGTAGGTTTCTTAGCAGCATCTATTAAAAACGTAGGTGATACACGTGTTGGTGATACGATTACACATGCGAAACGTCCAGCTGCAGAGGCGTTACCAGGTTACCGTAAATTAAACCCGATGGTATTCTGTGGGCTGTATCCAATTGATTCTGCTCGTTATAACGATTTACGTGATGCGTTAGAAAAATTAGAGTTAAACGATTCTGCTCTTGAGTTTGAACCAGAAACATCTCAAGCGTTAGGATTTGGTTTCCGTTGTGGATTCTTAGGACTTCTTCACATGGAAATCATTCAAGAACGTATTGAACGTGAATTTAAGATTGACTTAATTACAACAGCGCCAAGCGTTATTTATAAAGTTTATTTAACAAACGGTGAAGATGTTATTGTTGATAATCCATCTAATATGCCAGATCCACAGTCTATCGATCGTGTAGAAGAGCCGTTTGTGAAGGCTTCAATTATGGTTCCGAATGACTATGTTGGAGCTGTAATGGAAATTTGCCAAGGTAAACGTGGAACGTTTATTGATATGCAATATTTAGATGAAACGCGTGTTACATTAACATATGAAATCCCGTTATCAGAAATCGTATATGACTTCTTCGATCAATTGAAATCAAATACGAAAGGGTATGCATCATTTGACTACGAGTTAATTGGTTATAAACCATCTAAACTTGTGAAAATGGATATTCTTTTAAATAATGAACAAGTGGATGCTTTATCATTTATCGTACACCGTGATTCAGCGTATGACCGTGGTAAAGTAATTGTAGAGAAATTAAAAGAATTAATTCCGAGACAACAGTTCGAAGTACCAATTCAGGCGACTATCGGAAATAAAGTTGTAGCACGTTCTACAATTAAGGCGATGCGTAAAAACGTACTTGCAAAATGTTACGGCGGTGACATTTCTCGTAAGCGTAAACTTCTTGATAAGCAAAAAGAAGGTAAAAAACGTATGAAGTCTGTTGGTTCTGTAGAAGTGCCACAAGAGGCATTCATGGCTGTACTGAAAATGGATGACAACTAATATTTGAAATAAAAAAGAAGTCGTTTGTGCGGCTTCTTTTTTCTGTATAATTACTTTTTAGACATCTGAGCAGCTCTCATTTACAATAATGAGAGAGCTTTTTAGTTCATATAGAGTTAGGAGATTGTTAATGTCCGAAAATATTCGAAAAGATATTCAAGATAAAATACAAAATGGCAATTTTAATTGTGAAAAGGAATTGACGCTTTCTATTATTAATGGAAAGTGGAAAGTTGTGATACTGTGGCATCTTGGTGTGGAAGGGCCTCATCGTTTTAGTGAATTACAACGGTTATTCCCAAGCATTTCTCATAAAGTTTTGTCGAACCAATTAAAAGAGTTAATGGAAGATGGGATTGTTGATCGAACAGTATATCCCGAAATTCCTCCTCGTGTTGAGTATTATATGACGGAACTAGGCATGTCACTTTTACCGATCGTTGAAATGATGTATGATTGGGGAAAAATGCGAATGGAACAAATTCGTAATACGTTAGAGAAGTAGAGAATCCTCCGGAGTGCGGAGGTTTTCTTTTTAGAAAGGTAGGAGTTATATTTGGTACAAGCTGCATATATTCATATTCCGTTTTGTCAGCACATTTGTCACTATTGTGATTTTAATAAAGTGTTTATTGAACGCCAACCGGTTGATCAATATTTAGATTATTTAGAGAAGGAAATAATAAATACGGTTCAAAAAGTTCCGTTTGATAGTATGAAAACGATTTTTGTGGGCGGTGGAACTCCGACAGCGTTAAATATGGAACAGACAAAAAAATTACTCGAGATTATTAATCGTCATTTGCGTCCGTTTGCTCCGAATTGTGAATTGACATTTGAAGCGAATCCAGGAGATCTACCGAAAGAGAAGTTGAATGTACTACTAGAAGGTGGAGTGAATCGAATTAGTTTTGGTGTGCAAACGTTCCGTGATGAACTGCTTGAGAAAATCGGGCGCAAGCATACGAGGGAAGATGCATTCCTAGCGATTCGAGAAGCTCAGGAAGTAGGCTTTAAAAATATTAATGTAGATATTATTTATGCTTTGCCAGGACAAACGATAGAAGATGTGAAGGAAACATTAGACATTGCTTTTACGCTTGGTGTACAACATTTCTCGGCATATTCATTAATTGTGGAACCTAAAACAGTGTTTTATAACTTAATGAATAAAGGGAAATTGCGTCTTCCGGGTGAAGACCATGAAGCTAAAATGTATGAAATGGTAATGTATGAAATGGAGAAACACGGTTATAACCAGTATGAAATTAGTAATTTCTCAAAAGGTGACAATAAAAGTAGACATAATCTCACATACTGGAATAATGAAGAGTATTATGGCTTTGGAGCTGGAGCTCATAGTTATGTGAATGGGGAACGTATTCAAAATGTAGGGCCGCTGAAGCAATATTTTAATAAAATTGATGAAACAGGATTTCCGTATTTAGATGTTCATAAGGTGACGGAGAAAGAAAGAATGGAAGAAGAACTGTTCTTAGGACTTCGAAAAACAAAAGGTGTTTCTAAAACGGCATTCCGCAATAAATTTAATGTGGAGATGGATCAAGTTTTCGCGAAGCAGTTACAAAGCAATCAAGAACAAGGATTACTTGAAGAGGAAAATGGACATGTGCGTTTAACGCGAAAAGGAAAATTATTAGGGAATGAAGTATTCCAATCATTTTTGATTGACTAATTAAATGTTCCATAGGCGTGAAAAAGTTTCATTATTTCGTGACGTTTCCGTTGACAATTGAATGTCAATTTTGGTAAGTTATTAATAGATTTAGCACTCAAAGACAAAGAGTGCTAACAGAGGTGATGATGAGATGCTTACGGAACGTCAGCTCTTAATTTTACAAACAATTATTGATGACTTTATTGGATCAGCGCAGCCTGTTGGGTCTAGAACGTTGGCTAAAAAAGATGAAATTACATTTAGTTCAGCTACTATTCGAAATGAAATGGCGGACTTAGAAGAATTAGGTTTTATTGAAAAAACGCACAGTTCTTCTGGACGTGTTCCTTCTGAGAAAGGCTACCGATTTTATGTAGACCATCTTTTAGCGCCGCAAAACTTACCGAACGCTGAAATTGTACAAATTAAAGATTTATTTGCTGAAAGAATTTTTGAAGCGGAAAAAATTGCACAGCAATCTGCTCAAATTTTATCAGAACTTACGAATTATACGGCCATTGTTCTTGGACCGAAGTTAAGTACAAATAAACTTAAAAATGTACAAATTGTGCCGCTTGATCGTCAAACTGCAGTCGCTATTATTGTAACTGATACAGGGCATGTACAAAGTAAAACGATTACCGTTCCGGAATCTGTTGATTTATCAGATTTAGAAAAAATGGTTAATGTTTTAAATGAAAAGCTATCTGGCGTACCGATGGAAGAACTTCATAATAAAATCTTTAAGGAGATTGTTACAGTTTTACGTGGGTATGTTCATAATTACGATAGTGCAATAAAAATGTTAGATGGTACATTTCAAGTTCCGTTATCGGAAAAGATATACTTTGGAGGAAAAGCAAATATGCTTTCGCAGCCAGAGTTCCATGACATTCAAAAGGTTAGATCTTTGCTTACCATGATTGATAATGAAGCCGAATTTTATGACATTTTGCGTCATAAACAAGTCGGGATTCAAGTGAAAATTGGTAGGGAAAACACTTCGACGGCTATGGAGGATTGCAGTTTAATTTCTGCAACATATTCGATCGGCGAAGAGCAACTTGGAACAATTGCTATTTTAGGTCCTACGAGAATGCAATATTCTCGTGTAATTAGTTTGTTACAGTTATTTACGAGACAATTTACTGATGGACTTAAAAAGTAAATGAGAGTAATACATTCGCTCAAGTGATGAAATTTTCATTGCTGTGTGTAATATATAATGCTTAGGTAATCATGCTATGCATGATACCTAATACCTTTTAAGGAGGTGAATATTGTGGAAGAGCGTAACGAACAAGTGGTAGAAGAAGTAAAAGAAGCGCAAGTTGAAGAAGCTGTCACGCCAGAAAACAGTGAAGAAACTGTAGAAGAAAAAAGTGAGGCTGCTCTTTTACAAGAAAAAGTAGATGAGTTACAAGCGAAACTAACGGAAACGGAAGGTCGCACATTACGTCTACAAGCTGATTTTGAAAATTATAAGCGCCGTGTCCAAATGGATAAACAGGCTGCTGAAAAATATAGAGCACAAAGTCTAGTTTCAGACATCTTGCCAGCTCTTGATAATTTTGAAAGAGCAATGCAAGTGGAAGCGACTGATGAGCAAACGAAATCCTTGTTACAAGGCATGGAAATGGTGCATCGTCAATTGTTAGAAGCGCTGACTAAAGAAGGTGTGGAAGTGATTGAAGCTGTTGGTAAACAGTTTGATCCTAATGAACACCAAGCTATTATGCAAGTGGAAGATAGTGAATTTGAATCAAACGCGGTTGTGGAAGAATTCCAAAAAGGTTATAAATTAAAAGACCGTGTGATTCGCCCATCAATGGTAAAAGTAAATCAATAATTTACATAAAACTAGGAGGATTCGCCATGAGTAAAATTATCGGTATTGACTTAGGTACAACAAACTCTTGTGTAGCTGTTATGGAAGGTGGAGAACCAAAGGTTATCCCAAATCCAGAAGGAAACCGTACAACACCTTCTGTTGTAGCTTTCAAAAATGAAGAACGTCAAGTTGGGGAAGTTGCAAAGCGCCAAGCAATTACAAACCCAAATACAATCATGTCTGTTAAACGTCATATGGGTACAGACTACAAAGTAGAAGTTGAAGGTAAAGATTATACACCTCAAGAAATTTCTGCAATCATTTTACAAAACTTAAAAGCTTCTGCTGAAGCATACTTAGGTGAAACAGTAACGAAAGCTGTTATTACAGTACCTGCATACTTCAACGATGCAGAGCGTCAAGCAACGAAAGATGCTGGTCGTATCGCTGGTTTAGAAGTTGAGCGTATCATTAACGAGCCAACAGCAGCAGCACTTGCTTACGGTTTAGAAAAACAAGACGAAGAACAAAAAATCTTAGTATATGACTTAGGTGGCGGTACATTTGACGTATCTATCCTTGAGTTAGCAGACGGCACATTCGAAGTTATTTCAACTGCTGGTGACAACCGTCTTGGTGGCGATGACTTTGACCAAGTTATCATCGATCACTTAGTAGCTGAGTTCAAAAAAGAAAATAACATTGATTTAAGCCAAGATAAAATGGCGCTTCAACGCTTGAAAGATGCAGCTGAAAAAGCGAAAAAAGATCTTTCTGGTGTAACACAAACTCAAATTTCATTACCATTCATTAGTGCTGGAGCTGCTGGTCCATTACACCTAGAATTAACGTTAACAAGAGCGAAATTCGAAGAGCTTTCAGCAGGTCTTGTTGAAAGAACATTAGAGCCAACTCGTCGTGCATTAAAAGACGCTGGTTTTGCTCCAAGCGAATTAGATAAAGTTATTCTTGTTGGTGGATCTACTCGTATCCCAGCTGTACAAGAAGCTATTAAACGTGAAACTGGTAAAGAGCCATATAAAGGTGTAAACCCTGATGAAGTTGTAGCATTAGGTGCTGCAGTTCAAGGTGGCGTACTTACTGGTGATGTAGAAGGCGTTCTATTATTAGACGTAACTCCACTTTCTTTAGGTATTGAAACTATGGGGGGCGTGTTCACGAAATTAATCGAGCGTAACACTACAATTCCAACAAGTAAGTCACAAGTATTCTCGACAGCTGCTGATAATCAACCAGCAGTAGACATTCACGTATTACAAGGTGAGCGTCCAATGTCAGCTGACAACAAAACGTTAGGTCGTTTCCAATTAACTGACCTTCCACCAGCACCACGTGGTATTCCACAAATCGAAGTAACATTCGATATTGATGCGAACGGTATCGTTAACGTACGTGCGAAAGACTTAGGAACAAGCAAAGAGCAAGCTATTACAATCCAATCTTCTTCAGGTCTTTCTGATGAAGAAGTAGAACGTATGGTACAAGAAGCGGAAGCAAATGCTGACGCTGACCAAAAACGTAAGGAAGAAGTTGAACTTCGTAACGAAGCTGACCAACTTGTATTCCAAACAGACAAAGTTGTAAAAGATTTAGAAGGTAAAGTAGATGCAGCTGAAGTTGCAAAAGCAACAGAAGCGAAAGAAGCATTACAAGCTGCAATTGAGAAAAACGAGCTTGAAGAAATTCGTGCGAAAAAAGATGCTTTACAAGAAATCGTACAACAATTAACTGTTAAATTATACGAGCAAGCTCAAGCAGCTGCTGGTCAAGCAGAAGGTGCGCAAGGTGCACAAGACGCTGGCACGAAGAAAGACAATGTAGTTGACGCTGAGTTTGAAGAAGTAAAAGAAGACAAGTAATTCAACTGTAAACATAATAAGTAAGATGACAAAAAGTCAAAGTCAAGCGTGCCTTGACTTTGGCTTTTTTCACGAATGAGAAGCGATGTGTGAGGATCTTAAGTTTTTCGCTTTGCATACTGTAAGTGAGGAAACTTTGTTGCAAAGCACTTTCTTTCGGTGTTAAAATTACGTTTATGTGAAAGATTCGGGGGTTGTAAATTTATGAGTAAACGAGACTATTATGAGGTCCTTGGACTTAGCAAGGGCGCTTCAACAGATGAAATAAAAAAAGCGTATCGTCGTTTGGCTAAAAAATACCATCCAGACGTAAGCAAAGAAGAAAATGCAATTGAAAAGTTTAAAGAAGTACAAGAAGCATACGAAGTGTTAAGTGATGATCAAAAGCGTGCGCAGTACGATCAATTTGGTCATGCTGGTGCAAATCAAGGATTCGGTGGATTTGGCGGCGGAGGAGACTTCGGCGGTGGCTTCGGTTTTGAAGATATATTTAGTTCTTTCTTTGGCGGTGGCGGCGGCAGACGTCGTGATCCAAATGCTCCGCGCCAAGGTGCTGACTTACAATATCAAGTCACTTTAGATTTTGAAGAAGCTATTTTTGGTAAGGAATTAAATGTGGAAATTCCAGTAGAAGATCCATGTGATACTTGTAAAGGTAGTGGAGCAAAACCAGGAACTTCAAAAGAAACATGTAAACATTGTTCAGGCTCTGGTCAAGTGAGTGTAGAACAAAACACACCGTTTGGTCGTATCGTAAACCGTCAAGCTTGTGGTCATTGTTCAGGAACTGGACAAATTATTAAAGAAAAATGTACGACATGTCACGGTTCAGGTAAAGTTCGTAAGCGTAAAAAAATCAATGTTAAAATTCCAGCGGGTATCGATAATGGTCAACAAATTCGTGTGTCTGGAAAAGGTGAAGCCGGCGTAAATGGCGGACCAGCAGGAGACTTATATGTTGTCGTTCATGTAAGAAATCATGAATTCTTCGAGCGTGAAGGAGATCACATTATTTGCGAAATGCCATTAACATTTGCGCAAATGGCGCTTGGTGATGAAGTGGAAGTTCCTACTGTTCATGGTAAAGTGAAGCTGAAAATTCCAGCAGGAACACAAACTGGAACAGAATTCCGCTTAAAAGGAAAAGGTGCTCCGAACGTACGTGGATACGGCCAAGGAGATCAATATGTAGTCGTTCGTGTTGTTGTACCGACGAAATTGACTTCACAGCAAAAAGATTTATTACGTGAATTTGCAGGACAAGAAGAGCAGGATGATAGTTTATTCGGAAAGCTTAAACGTGCTTTCAAAGGGGAATAATGGAAATAAAAAATGGAGTTGGTAAATTGTGAAATGGTCAGAAATTAGTATTCATACAACAGAAGAAGCAGTAGAAGCTGTCTCTCATATTTTACATGAAGCTGGTGCTAGCGGAGTTGCGATTGAGGATCCAGCGGAGTTAACGAAAGAGCGCGAGCAACAATATGGTGAAATTTATGCATTGAATCCAGATGAATATCCGGCGGAAGGTGTATTAATAAAAGCATATTTCCCGCAAACGGATTCTTTACATGAAACGATTGCAGGTGTAAAATCATCTATTGATGTGCTTCCATCTTACGACATTGAAATTGGTACTGGAAATATTACCGTTAACGAAGTCAATGAAGAAGATTGGGCTACTGCTTGGAAAAAATATTACCATCCAGTACAAATTTCTGATACATTCACAATCGTACCGACGTGGGAAGAATATACACCATCTTCTCCTGATGAAAAAATCATTGAATTAGACCCAGGTATGGCGTTTGGTACAGGAACTCATCCAACAACAACGATGTGTATTCGTGCTTTAGAAAAAACAGTACAGCCAGGTGACACTATCATTGATGTAGGAACAGGTTCTGGTGTGCTTAGTATTGCAGCGGCAAAATTAGGTGCGTCTTCTGTTCAAGCATATGATTTAGATCCGGTTGCAGTTGAAAGTGCAGAAATGAATGTGCGTTTAAATAAAACAGATGATATCGTGTCTGTTGGGCAAAATAGTCTTTTAGAAGGTATTGAAGGTCCTGTTGATTTAATCGTAGCTAACTTATTAGCAGAAATTATTCTTTTATTCCCTGAAGATGCAGCGAGAGTTGTGAAGTCAGGTGGATTATTTATTACATCGGGCATTATTGCTGCGAAGGAAAAAGTAATTTCTGAGGCGTTAGAACAAGCTGGATTTACAATTGAAGAAGTGTTACGAATGGAAGATTGGGTAGCAATTATTGCACGAAATGCGTAATATAGATTTTAGTCTATAATGAAAAGGGGAGTCTCTCACTATAAGGTGAGGGACTTGCCGTTTGTTATATGAAAAATGATAATGTTTCGTTCTTTTCGTAAGTGTTGACTTACGAAAGGAACGAAACTCTACTAAGGTGATTATATGCAACGTTATTTTGTAGAAGAAAAACATGTAAGTGAAGCAAAGATTCGCATTGTAGGTGATGATGTACATCACATTGCGAGAGTAATGCGTATGACAGCTGGCGATCAAATTTATTGCTGTGTAAACGGAAAAACAGCAGTATGTTCAATTGATGAAATTACCAGTGAATTTATTAATACGGCTATTGTAGAATGGGTAGAGGCGTCAAGTGAACTTCCTGTTTTCGTGACGATTGCAAGTGGACTGCCAAAAGGAGACAAGCTAGAGTTGATTTTTCAAAAAGGAACTGAGCTTGGGGCAGCTGCATTCTTACCATTTCAAGCATCTCGCTCTATCGTAAAATGGGATGCGAAAAAAGCTGATAAAAAAGTTGAGCGTTTAAGAAAAATTGTGAAAGAAGCTGCGGAACAATCACATAGAAGTGAAATTCCGGAAGTACATGCTCCGGCATCATTTAAGCAACTGCTTACAATGAGTGGTGAGTATGATGTTTGTCTTGTTGCTTACGAAGAGGAAGCGAAACAAGGCGAGAAATCTAATTTTGCGAAAGCTTTAACGACAATGAAACCAGGTCAAAAGCTATTGATTGTATTTGGCCCAGAAGGCGGTTTAGCTGAGGAAGAGATTACAGCGCTTCGTGAACATAAATTTGTACCATGTAGTTTAGGACCAAGAATTTTAAGAACAGAAACGGCGCCGTTATACGCGTTAAGTGCTGCTTCGTATCATTTTGAATTGATGGGGTGATGATCAATGTCAACTGTTGCGTTCCATACGTTAGGTTGTAAAGTAAACCACTATGAAACAGAAGCCATTTGGCAATTGTTTAAACAAGGTGGTTATGAAAGAACAGAATATGAAAAGAAAGCTGATGTATATGTTATTAACACATGTACAGTAACGAATACTGGGGACAAAAAAAGCCGTCAAGTAATCAGACGTGCTGTGCGTCAAAATCCAGATGCAGTTATTTGCGTAACGGGATGTTATGCACAAACATCTCCAGCTGAAATTATGGCGATTCCAGGTGTAGATATTGTAGTTGGTACACAGGATCGTGAAAAGATGTTAGGTTACATCGAAGAATTCCGTAAAGAGCGTCAACCAATTAATGCTGTCCGCAATATTATGAAAACACGTGTGTACGAAGAACTTGATGTACCTTATTTCACGGATCGTACACGTGCGTCTTTAAAAATACAAGAGGGTTGCAATAACTTCTGTACATTCTGTATCATTCCTTGGGCGCGTGGTTTAATGCGTTCTCGTGATGGAAAAGAGGTTATTAAACAAGCACAACAATTAGTGGATGCAGGCTATAAAGAAATCGTATTAACGGGTATTCATACAGGTGGATACGGCGAAGATATAAAAGATTATAACTTAGCTGGATTACTTCGTGATATGGAAGCGGAAGTAGGCGGATTAAAACGTCTTCGTATTTCTTCTATTGAAGCGAGTCAAATTTCAGATGAAGTAATTGAAGTGTTAGATAAATCTGAAGTAGTTGTACGTCACTTGCATATTCCGTTGCAATCTGGTTCTAATACTGTATTAAAACGTATGCGTCGTAAATATACGATGGAATTCTTCCAAGAGCGTTTAGATCGTTTGAAAGAAGCGTTACCAGGCCTTGCGATTACATCTGACGTAATCGTTGGTTTCCCAGGTGAAACAGAAGAAGAATTCATGGAAACATACAATTTCATTAAAGAGAACCGCTTCTCTGAGTTACACGTGTTCCCTTATTCAAAACGTACAGGAACACCTGCAGCACGCATGGAAGATCAAGTTCCTGAAGATGTGAAGAACGATCGTGTTCATCGTTTAATTGAGCTATCTAATCAATTAGCGAAAGAATATGCATCAGCGTTTGAAGGTGAAGTGCTTGAAATTATTCCAGAAGAGCAATTTAAAGACGGCGACCGTGAAGGGTTATATGTAGGGTATACAGATAACTACTTGAAAATTGTATTTGAAGGATCAGAAGAATTAATTGGTAAGCTAGTGAAAGTGAAAATTACGAAAGCTGGCTATCCATATAACGAAGCGCAATTTGTTCGTGTTCTTGAAGATGATGTGAAAAATGAATCAGCAAGCGCATAAAAAAGAGCGTGCAACCGGAAACGGTTTGCATGCTTTCTTTATTTGAAGCGGTTAAGTACTAGAAGGTGGGGAGGCGTTTCGTGCATCCCTGTATGAAAAAAGTTGAAATGATAAAAATATAGTTGTCTTCATGAAAGAAGGATACTAGCTATTTGTATAACTTTTGAAAAGGAAATGCTTCTATTCTTCTTTTATTCTGCCAAATAGTTGACCTGAAGTGATAAAATGTATTATAATCGTAAAAGACATGCTGAAGAAGTGTTTCTTTTTGCATGCTGAAGTTAGTATGTAAGTGTGATGTTTCGGAGGGAGGGAAAGAGAATGTCAAAAACAGTCGTTCGTAAAAACGAGTCTTTGGAGGATGCACTTCGCCGTTTTAAAAGATCGGTTTCTAAAACTGGTACACTTGCTGAAGCAAGAAAGCGCGAGTTTTATGAAAAACCAAGTGTAAAACGTAAGAAGAAATCTGAAGCGGCAAGAAAGCGTAAATTCTAAGAGAGGGTGTAAGTTATGAGTCTTCTCGGTCGTTTAAACGATGATATGAAACAAGCGATGAAGAATAAACAAAAAGAAAAATTAACCGTTATTCGTATGGTTAAGGCTGCTTTACAAAATGAAGGTATTAAACTGCAACATACTCTTACTGAAGAAGAGGAAGTAACAGTTTTAGCTCGTGAAGTAAAACAGTATAAGGACTCCCTCCTTGAATTTAAAAAAGCTGGTCGTGAAGACCTTGTTAATAAACTGCAAAGTGAAATTCAGATTTTAAGCGCATATTTGCCAGAGCAATTAACTGAAGAAGAACTAGTTGATGTAATCAAGCAAGTTATTTCTGAAGTTGGTGCGACTTCTAAAGCAGATATGGGTAAGGTGATGACTGCTGTTATGCCGAAAGTAAAAGGTAAAACAGACGGATCACTTGTGAATAAGTTGGTTATCCAGCTATTAGCATAAAAAAACGTCTCATTTCGTATGAGACGTTTTTTTATTGTTCTTATTAAGGAAAAACGCTATATTGCTTAAAAAGCGTTTCTGTAAGTGATAGAAACGCCTCTGGTATGTAAAAAAAGGTAACGGCCTTAGTTATGATTAATCCCACCATAAAAAAAGCTTTTTCGTTTTCTTAATTTCTTCGACTAACTCCTCAATGCTTTCTGTTCCTTGTTCCACTATATCTGGACAAAATTCATACATTTCTTGCGCGAAAGATTGCATTTCTTCGTCTGTAGGTAACGCGCTAAAAATGGCATCAACCCAGTCATGATCGGCACCGATTATGATAAAAGGATAGCGATCATTCCATTTTCTTAGTTTAAAAATAACATCTATATTGCTAACTTCGTAATTAACGCCATTTGTTTGTTGGATTGTAAGGATATCAAATTGGTCATTTCCTTGTGTAATTGCAATTCTACACTCACTCTTACTTCCTTGACTAAAACTTCTTTCGCAAATAAAAGCTAAGTATCCAAGTTTCTGAACCTCAGATTGAAGTTTTATAACTTGCTGTTCAGCAGAATCCTCAAAGGTAACGAAAGAGACTCCGGCTATTTTAGATTTTGAATCAGTTGCATAAAAGGGCTGGATGCTGCTGTTAGTAACTTGTTTTATAACATTCAAAATTTCTTGACTAAATCCAATTTCCTTTCGTATTTCCTCGCTTATTAATTCATTTTTTTGTTTTTTAATGAATCCTAATATTTTTTTGAAATTCATATAACAACCACCTATAAAATATTCTTACTTACACCGCAAAATTCAGAGTGGAGCAATTTCCTTTTTCGGATTTTATCTCATTTGTCTAATGAATGACAACTACTTATTCTATGGTCAGTATGTCACGTCCAGAACGAATTGTAACAGGTTTTTTCAAGTTTCCAACTTCTTGCTAGACTCAATTTCTTAATTTAACTTGTACTGATATCCCCTGAGGGCGCATATTCTTGTATTAATACTTCTATTATTATGGGTAGCATTCTCTGATCCATCATTGTCTTGATAAATATGATTTCATATAGCGACTGTTTTAATTAACATGAGATGAACTCTTACAGAATATAGTTATGTTAGTGAAGTCGTTATAACACGATAGGCACTTGTGAAGAAATACATATATATGGGATGAGGAGGGGGTCTTTCGAGATGAAGAAATTAGAACAAATGAAAAATTGGTTAACAAAACAAGTAGACCTACCAGTGGATGTATTAATGGATCTGCCTCGGATTACTCTTGTTGGGCAAATACATATTTATATAGAAAATCATCGGGGGCTATTAGTGTTTTCAGATAAAGAAGTGCGATTGCTTTTAAAACATGGTCAATTACTAATTAAAGGACAATCCTTTGTTATTAAAACGATTCTTCCAGAAGAGCTTTTGCTCGAAGGGATAATTGAGCAAGTAACATTTTTAGAAAATGAAAAAAAAGGTGATTGAAGTGAAACTTCCATTTGTGAAGTTTTTCTTCTTTATCCTGTAAAAGTTTCGTTGATAGAGACCGATTACAGTTTTAATTTGTTTCATTTTAGTACGAGCTATTTTAATGCTTCAAATAAAAAGTAGTATATCTACTTTTAGAAAGGCAGTGAAGGTGGTAAATGAAAAATAAATGGTTTATAAAGTGGCTTGGATATGTAAAAGTGCGGATTGAAGGTAGAGGAGCGGAACGGTTTGTTAATGAATGTGTACGGAGGAATTTGTTAGTTTGGGATGTTAAGAAAATAGCTGATGAAACGTTAGTTTTTTGTATGTTGTTACGCGATGTGAAAAAAATAAAACCAATTTATAGAAAAAATGAATGTAAATTATATTTTATTGGACGTTATGGTTTTCCTTTTTGGAATAAGCGTTTAATTAAAAATAGTGGATTTTTAATTGGGTTTTTAATTTTCTTTTTTGGCGTGATTGCAATGTCAAATATGGTTTGGAAAATTGAAATTACAGGAGCAAAACCCGAAACAGAATATATATTGATGAAAGAATTGGATAAAATGGGTATTAAAAAAGGGAAACTACAATTTCAAATGCCGAATGTAGAAGATGTACAACGCCATTTGACAGATAATATTAATGCCATTACTTGGGCGGGACTAGAAGTAAGAGGAACGACGTATCATTTTAAAATTGTTGAAAAAAACGAACCAAAAAAAGAAAAGGAACAAAGGCCGCAAAATTTAGTAGCAAAAAAAGAAGCGATTATTACAAAAACGTTTGTAGAAGTTGGAAAGCCGGTTGTACTGAAGAATGATCATGTAGAAAAAGGGCAGATTCTCGTATCGGGAATATATGGTAATGAGGAAAGTCCGACGATTGTTTCAGCGAAAGGTATTGTGTATGGCGAAACGTGGTATACATCTAAGGTAGATGTTCCGCTAAAGACGCAATTCCAAGTGTATACTGGTAATGTATACAATGAACATTTTCTTAAATTCGGGGATACGAAAATAAAAATATGGGGATTTCAGCATGATAAGTATAAACGCTCTCGTACTGAAAGTGTAAAGCATGATGTGAAATTATTTGGTTTTACACTGCCGATTGCATATGAAAAAGATGTTGTGAGAGAAGAGGAAGAAGCGAATCGAGAATATACAGAAAAGCAAGCGCTGAAAGTAGCGAAGGAGATGGCCGAAAAAGAACTAAAGAAAAAATTGGATGAACATGCTATGATTGTAAGTGATAAGATTTTGAGTAAAGAGGTTGAGGCGGATCAACTAAAAGTCACATTGCATTATACTGTGGTTGAAAATATTGCAGAGCCACAACCAATATCCGAATCCGATATTCAAGGAGACTGAGTAATGGCAGAACAATTAGTAGAAATGAACCAACAATTGGAAAATACTAACGAAGCAATCGCTCTTTTTGGAGTCAATGATGCACATTTAAAAGTAATTGAACGAGAACTGAATGTATCGATCGTAACTAGAGGAGAAACTGTTCATGTATCTGGAGCAGTTGAAACGGTGACACTCGTAGAAAAAATCTTACAGCAATTACTTGTTGTAATTCGTAAAAGTATATCAATTTCAGAGAGAGATGTTGCGTATGCAATTCAGCTCGCGCAACAAGGGAAAATTGCTCAATTTGAAGAGTTATATGAAGAAGAAATTTTCAAGACTGCAAAAGGTAAATCCATTCGTGTAAAAACAATGGGGCAAAGAAGATATATTCATGCGATGAAGAAGAATGATATTGTCTTTGGGATAGGGCCTGCAGGAACTGGAAAAACATACTTAGCTGTAGTAATGGCTGTGAGAGCTTTAAAACAAGGATATGTAAAGAAAATTATTTTAACAAGACCTGCTGTAGAAGCTGGAGAAAATTTAGGTTTTTTACCAGGGGATTTGAAAGAGAAGGTAGATCCATACTTACGTCCATTATATGATGCCTTACATGATATTCTTGGACAAGAATATACGCAGCGTATGATGGAGCGAGGAGTAATTGAAATAGCTCCGCTTGCTTATATGAGGGGGCGTACGCTTGATGATTCATTTGTTATTTTAGATGAGGCTCAAAATACAACGGGTGCTCAAATAAAAATGTTTTTAACAAGATTAGGTTTTAGCTCTAAAATGGTTATTACAGGGGACCCTTCACAAGTAGACTTGCCAAAAGGGGTAAAATCAGGGCTATCTATAGCTGCTAATATTTTATCTGGTGTATCAGGTCTGTCATTTATTACATTAGAACAAACGGACGTTGTGAGACATCCATTGGTGCAACGTATTATTGAGGCATATGATAAAATGGAATGATCCTATTTGTCAGGATCATTTCTTTTTGTATGATAAGGTTGGCGAATGTCATATTTTTTACTATCATGAAAGATAAGGAAAATAAACTATAGGTACTGGTGTGTAAAATGTTGCCTCAAAGTATCGTTGGGTAGAAGAAATGAAAGCTATAAATAGTTTCACTTTATTTCTGGAGAGGAGAAGGTATTGAAATCATGTCAAGATCTCAAGAAATTTCTAAGTGGTTTCGTAATTTACAACATTCGAAAAAACTAAGTTGGATTTCTTACGTTGTGTTAGGAGCAGTGCTGTTTTTTGCGCTTATGAATAATGTAAAACCAGAACAATTAGATGTTAATATGTATTCTATTGCGAAAAAGACAATCCATTCTCCTATAAAAATTGAAGATAAAGTTACAACGGATAAAAAGAAAAAAGAAGCCGCTACAAAAGTTGAAGATCAATATACATATAAAAGTGAGTATAAACAAAACAAAGTTGATATTGTGAATGACGTCTTTGCTAAAGTGGATGAAGTGGTGCAAGAGATTAAAGCTGTTGGACCGGATGATCAAAAAAAGATGACTGATGCTGAGAAAGTGGATAAGTTAAAAAAGAAACTACCCGCTGACTTAACGAAAGAATTATCTGATTCAAACTTACTAAATTTGATTAATGCAGATTCGAGCCAATTAGTATTAGCGAAAGATGCTGCGGTCACAGCGATTAATAGTATCATGACTGAGCATATTAAAATGGACGAATTGAAAGATGCGAAAGAACGATATGTAAGTGAGATGAATAGTGTTAATGTTGATAATGGTTTAAAAGAATCAATTAAGGCGCTAGGAAGATATGCAATTTCAGCGAACTATTTTTATGACCCGATCTTAACGAAAGAGAAGAGAAAAGCAGAGGAAGATTTAGTTCCACCTGTTTATATTCTTCAAGGACAAGTTCTTGTTAGAGAAGGTGAAACGATTTCAAGTGATGTGTATAATCAGTTGAAATTAGTTGGTTTGTTAGAAAAAGGGAACGGCTTTCAACCTTATGTTGGATTAGCGGTACTCATTGGTGTATTACTATACTTTATGCATAAACAATTTGAATTATTTTTAAAGAGAAAAAGAGAAGATAGACCGTATGTTTTAGCGTATATTACAATTTTGTCTATCACAATCGTCTTAATGAAAATCATTAGTTTGTTTCAAAAACTTGAATACGCAGGGATTGCATATGTTGTCCCAGTTGCGATGGGAACAATACTTGTAAAACTAATGATTGGTGATCGATTTGTCTTTTTAACGAGTATGATTTTTTCTGTATGCGGAAGTATTATGTTTAATGAAGGAGTAACGAGTACATTAAATTATAGTGTAGGGATTTACGTATTGTTAAGTTCATTATCGGTTAGTATTTTCTTGCGAGAAAAAAATCGTCGTACAATGATTTTACAAGCTGGTATACTCGTTTCTGTATTAAATGTAGTCGTATTAGCGGCGCTCTTATTATTACGTAATGGGAATTTTTCGCCTCTTGAAATTGGTACGCAATTATTAATGGCTTCACTTTCAGGGATTATATCATCCGTTTTGGCTATGGGGATTTTACCATATTTAGAAAGTGGACTTGGAATCGTATCAAGTATGAAGCTTATGGAACTATCAAGTCCAAATCATCCGCTTTTACGCAGAATTTTGTTAGAAGCGCCAGGGACATATCATCATAGTGTAATGGTAGCGAATCTTTCTGAGGCTGCTTGTGAAGCAGTTGGGGCAAATGGTGTATTAGCGCGTGTAGGGGCATATTATCATGATGTAGGAAAAACAGTACAACCGCAATTCTTTATTGAAAACCAAATGGGAATTAAAAACCCGCATGATAAATTAGATCCTGTAACGAGTAAAGATATTATAATTGCTCACGTAACGGATGGAGTAAGAATGCTCGAAGAATATCATATTCCACAAGAAATTATTGATATCGCTGGGCAACATCACGGTACGACGTTACTGAAATATTTTTATTATAAAGCTATTAAAGAAGATAAAGAAAAATATACAGAAGAGATGTTCCGTTATCCAGGTTCAAAAGCAACTTCGAAAGAATCGGCAATTGTTGGTATTGCTGATAGTGTAGAAGCTGCGGTACGTTCTATGAATCACCCAACGCCAGAACAAATTAATAATTTGGTGCAAAGTATTATTAAAGATCGACTGCAAGACGGTCAATTTAGTGAATGTGATTTGACGTTTAAGGAACTACAAATCGTTGGAAAAACGTTGTGTGAAACGTTAAATGGTATTTTCCATTCGCGTATTACATATCCGGAACCTCCGGAAGAAAAGGAGAAAGAATGAGTTTGTTAATTGATTTTATTGATGAAACAGAAGAAGTAAAAGAAGAGTATATGAGTTTAATTCGTGAAGTGTTAGAAAAAGCAGCTCAAATGGAAAATATCGAGGATGGTGCGGAGGTATCGGTGACATTTGTAGATAATGAGCGCATTAGAGAAATTAATCGTGATTACCGAGATAAAGATCAACCTACAGATGTAATATCCTTTGCCATGGAAGAGATGGGAGAAGGAGAAATGGAGATTGTTGGTGCAGAGATGCCGCGCATGTTAGGGGATCTTATTATCTCTATTCCAAGAGCGAAAGAGCAAGCTGAAGAGTACGGACATTCTTTCGATCGTGAACTTGGATTTTTGGCGTTACATGGCTTTTTACATTTACTTGGTTATGATCACATGACAGAAGAAGATGAAAAAGAAATGTTCGGAAGACAAAAAGAAATTTTAGAAGCTTTTGGATTAGGACGATGAAAAAAGGAAAACTTATAGATAGTTTTGGATATGCTATAGCTGGTATATTCTTTTGTTTTCGTCATGAACGAAATATGAAAATCCATTATTTAGCCGCAGTCATTGTTATATGCTGCGGCTTTTATTTCCATATTACGAAAATAGAGTGGATGATATTACTTATTGTAATAGGGAGTGTAATGAGTTTAGAGATGGTAAATACGGCTGTGGAAAAAACGGTAGATTTAGCGACTGCCGATATTCATCCGTTTGCAAAAATTGCAAAGGATGTTGCGGCAGGAGCGGTTTTATTGTTTGCAATTATAGCTGTTATAATTGGTGCTATTATCTTTTTACCGTATATGGTATAGTTGCATTCCGAAGCTTTTATTAAGCTTTGGAAGTGCTGTAAGGGCCTTTAATGAGAGAGTGTATCTCTTCATAGCTGTGAACAGGAAGGATGCGGGAATATGAATAGTAAACAATTAATTCTAGAAGCAATCGAAGCGCGTAAACAAGCGTACGTACCATATTCTAAATTTCAAGTAGGTGCAGCATTATTAACGCGCGGTGGAAAAGTATATCGTGGATGTAATGTTGAGAATGCATCATATGGCTTATGTAATTGTGCTGAAAGAACAGCTTTATTTAAGGCGGTTTCTGAAGGAGATAAAGAATTTGTAGCCATTGCGGTTGTAGCAGATACAAAGCGCCCAGTACCTCCTTGTGGAGCATGTCGACAAGTTATGGTAGAATTATGTAAACAGGATACGAAAGTATACTTATCAAACTTACATGGTGACGTTCAAGAGACGACAGTCGGAGAATTGTTACCAGGAGCATTTTTAGCGGAGGATTTACATGAATAGAAAAGGTTATAAATCAGGTTTTGTCTCTATTATTGGCAGACCGAATGTTGGAAAATCTACATTTTTAAACCGTATTATCGGCCAGAAAATTGCTATTATGAGTGATAAGCCACAAACGACTCGTAATAAAATTCAAGGTGTATATACAGAAAATGATGCACAAGTTATTTTCATTGATACACCAGGAATACATAAACCTAAACATAAATTAGGCGACTTCATGGTAAAGATGGCGCAAACGACATTAAAAGAAGTTGATATTGTTCTGTTTATGGTTAATGCAGTTGAAGGATTTGGTCGTGGTGAGGAATTCATCATTGAGAAATTAAAAGAAACGAAACAACCAGTATTTTTAGTCATTAATAAAATTGACCAACTTCATCCAGAGCAATTACTAGAGTTAATTGATCAATATCGTAAACTACATGAGTTTGCAGAGATTGTACCAATTTCTGCGTTAGACGGTAATAATGTGGACGCTTTAATTGGAACAATTAAAAAGTATTTACCAGAAGGACCACAATACTATCCAGAGAATCAAGTAACGGATCATCCGGAGAGATTTATTATTGCAGAGCTTATTCGTGAGAAAGTACTACATTTAACACGTGAAGAAGTGCCGCATTCTGTGGCTGTTGTTATCGATGCGATTCAAAAGCGTGAGGGCGGGGCAGTTTATATAAATGCAACGATTGTTGTTGAACGTGCATCACAAAAAGGAATCATCATCGGAAAACAAGGAAAAATGTTAAAAGAAGTTGGTAAGCGAGCTCGTTTTGATATTGAAGCGCTACTTGGTTCTAAAGTATTTTTAGAAGTATGGGTAAAAGTGCAAAAAGATTGGCGTAATAAAATGTCTCAGCTTCGTGACCTAGGTTTCCGCGAGGATGAGTACTAAAATAGAGTAAAGTTGTAATCAGTGGATGGTTGGTTCATCCACTGATTATTGGTTTTTATGAACTTTGATAAATTAGGAAAAATTTTTCTCACATGAAAATGGACAAAATGGGTCAATTTAATAACAACAAAGGAAATTGGTTTATAGGCTACGCTTATTGAGAAAGGTGGATTCTTATGCTAGATTTTACCTGGAAGTTTTTCTCCAAAACAGGAAGCATTGAAACGTACTTGCTTTTGAAAGAAATGGAAAAAGACGTAAACGATGAGATGGATCAACATGAAGAGGAGCTAGCGCATCTAGACTCTCCAATTTCTTGACCCGTTTTGTTCAAACCTTGGATGGTGACGAACATGTTTCAAAAAGTTGAGGGCATCGTTATCCGTACGACAGATTACGGAGAAACGAACAAGATTGTTACAATATTCTCAAGAGAACTTGGTAAGGTAAGTGCAATGGCAAGAGGGGCAAAAAAACCGAAAAGCCGATTAGCATCTGTGTCGCAATTAATGACACATGGCCATTTTCTTATTCAAATGGGATCTGGGCTTGGAACATTGCAACAAGGCGAGATTATTTCAACTATGAAAGAAATTCGCGAGGATATATTTTTAACTGCTTATGCATCATTTATTGTTGAGTTAACTGATAAAGCAACAGAAGATAAAAAACATAATCCGTATTTATTTGAAATGTTATATCAAACGTTGCATTATATGTGTGAGGGTGTTGATCCAGAAGTATTATCATTAATTTATCAAACGAAAATGCTTCCGGTATTAGGGATGCGCCCGTACTTTGATACATGTGCGATTTGTCATCAAGAAACAGACTTTGTCGCCTTCTCCGTAAGGGAAGGCGGTTTTCTGTGCTCACGTCATGCAGAGCAAGACCCATATCGTATACCGGTAGGAGAAGCTGTTCATAAATTATTACGTCTTTTCTTCCATTTCGATTTACATAGGCTCGGAAATGTATCGGTAAAGGATAGCACAAAAAAACAAATGCGTTTAGTATTGAATACATATTATGATGAATATTGCGGAATTTATTTGAAATCAAGACGTTTTTTAGAACAACTTGATAAGTTTCAAATATAATTTTGGGCCGTATACGGTCCTTTTTACATACTTTCTTTTTCGAATAGCATATTTAGTATATAATATTTAAGAGATAGTATAACTTTTTTCGTTGTGCATTAAAGGTGGTGATTATCATAGAGCTGAATAAACGGCAAGAACATATCATTCAGATTGTAAAAGATCACGGTCCTATTACAGGGGAATCAATTGCAGCGCAATTGGGTCTAACACGTGCGACGCTAAGACCAGACTTAGCAATTTTAACGATGGCTGGTTATTTAGAAGCACGTCCACGCGTAGGTTATTTTTATACGGGTAAAACTGGGGGGCAGCTATTATCTGAAGCTGTTAAGAAAATTAAAGTACAAGATTATCAATCTAGACCGGTTGTAATTGATAAAAATGTTTCCGTATACGATGCAATTTGTACGATGTTTTTAGAGGACGTTGGTACATTGTTCGTTGTAGATCAGATGACTCTATTAGTTGGTGTTGTGTCTCGTAAAGATTTATTAAGAGCGAGCTTAGGAAAGCAGGATTTAACCTCTCTTCCGGTTAATATTATCATGACAAGGATGCCAAACATTGCGATGTGTCGTAGAGAGGATTCTTTATATGATATTGCGATGGAATTAATAGAAAGACAGATTGATGCAATGCCAGTTGTAAAAGATACGAAACAAGGTTTAGAAGTGATTGGGCGAATTACAAAAACAAATATTACACGTGCGTTTGTAAATTTAGTAAATAACGAATAAGTGTAATTTGTTTAAAGTGAGGTAATGTAATGGATAATAAAATCGTATATGTCGTATCTGACTCTGTAGGGGAAACGGCTGATTTGGTTGTTCGAGCAGCAATGGGGCAATTCCCGTTTGCTCCTGATATTAGACGTGTACCGTATGTAGAAGATACAGGGACATTAAAAGAAGTGATTTCGATTGCTAAGAGTAATCAAGCACTTATATGTTTTACGTTAGTTAAGCCTGATATGCGCCAGTATTTAGTAACAGAGGCTGCAAAAGAAGGGGTAGAGGCATACGATATTATCGGCCCTCTTATTGATCAAATTGAAGAAATTACGGGGCAAGTGCCGAGATATGAGCCAGGTGTTGTCCGTAGGTTAGATGAAGAATACTTTAAAAAGATTGAAGCGATTGAATTTGCTGTGAAGTATGATGACGGCAGAGATGCACGAGGTATCTTAAAAGCAGATATCGTGTTGATTGGTGTTTCGCGTACATCAAAAACACCACTTTCCCAATATTTAGCTCATAACAAACGCTTGAAAGTTGCGAATGTACCACTCGTGCCAGAAGTTGACCCACCTGAAGAACTATATCAAGTGGCAAAAGAAAAATGTTTCGGTTTGAAAATTACGCCAGATAAGTTAAATCATATTCGAAAAGAACGATTAAAATCACTTGGATTAAGTGATGGAGCAACATATGCAAATATTAATCGTATTCAAGAAGAAATTGATCACTTTGAGGAAGTAATTAGTAAAATAAATTGCCAAGTAATCGATGTATCGAATAAAGCGATTGAAGAAACAGCAAATATTATTGTGAATGCAGTGCAAAACCAAAAAATGTTTTAGCACATTTACCAAAGGTGAATGTGCTTTTTTCGCTCGTGTGAAATATGATACCTATGGATTTTGTAATAGATTGTAGTGTAATGGTTATACTTATACTCCTTTGTCTTTTAGTATATTCAAGGTGTGAGTTTGTCATCCTGAAATGTAAGCTGAAAAAATAAAGGGATATGTAGCGTAGTTGAAGAAAATATATTATAATAAAAAATTGTGATAAAAACCTATATTTTACGTTTAGACTTTAATTTTTCAGAATAAACTAGGGATAGGATTTACGAAAAAGACATGTAATTACGTTAAATCGACAAAATCTATACAAGAAAACGCACATTATGGAAGGATTCACAGAAGGGATGTAGAATACAGAAATATGCAAAACATCAACAACATATTAGTTGGTGTAGATGTATATCCCGTGAAGGCTGAAATTGTGCAAGTTGGAGCGGAATTTCATGTCGGAATTTTGTTTGTCGCATCATATGCTCATCCTTTAAGGAAATAGCAAGGCAATTGGATCATTGTAGATACTGAACAAAATGGAGTTGATTGTTATATGGATCAACATGGAAAAGTTACAGATCTCAAGATCAAACAGTATATGTGGCTTGCTACTCTTCTTGTAAAAAGGTGTATATGTATTGTTTCTAAGAGATACATTTGTAACAGATGAGCAAATGTATACAATTTTATATAGCAAGTATGTATATGCGATTTATGCAGATAAAGGACCTATAGGAAAGGTTCAAAATCGTTTATACAATGTAATCGGCAACACTTTCTAACAAGTTTAGAAAAATATTGTCGAATTATAAAGGAATTTTTTAATTTATATCGAATACAAAATACGACACGGAGATGGAGTTATGGGGAACAGAATTCCCGAAGAAGTTGTTGAACAGATTCGGACATCATCCGATATTGTAGAAGTCATTGGTGAATACGTTCAACTTAGAAAACAGGGGCGTAACTATTTCGGCCTTTGTCCATTTCATGGTGAGAATTCTCCTTCATTCTCTGTTTCATCTGATAAGCAAATTTTTCATTGCTTCGGATGTGGAGAAGGTGGAAATGTATTTTCCTTTCTAATGAAAATGGAAGGACTGGCTTTTACCGAGGCTGTTCAAAAGCTAGGCGAAAGAAATGGAATTGCGGTTGCAGAGTACACATCAGGACAAGGACAACAAGAAGACATATCTGATGACACTGTCATCATGCAACAAGCTCATGAATTATTGAAAAAGTATTATCATCATTTATTAGTAAATACGGAAGAGGGAAATGAAGCACTTTCATATTTATTAAACCGTGGTATTACGAAAGAGATGATTGAGAAGTTTGAAATTGGTTATGCATCACCTGCTTGGGATGCAGCGACGAAAATTTTACAAAAAAGAGGTTTATCGCTGTCTAGTATGGAACAAGCTGGCCTTCTAATAAGAAGTGAGAAGGATGGTAGTCATTACGATCGCTTCCGTGGAAGAGTTATGTTCCCGATCTATACGTTACAAGGTAAGGTGATAGCGTTTAGTGGAAGGGCGTTAGGAGATGACACTCCGAAATATTTAAATAGCCCTGAAACACCGATTTTTCACAAAAGTAAATTGTTGTATAACTTCCACCAAGCAAGACCGTTTATTAGAAAGCGTGGGCAAGTGGTTCTTTTTGAAGGATATGCCGATGTACTAGCTGCGGTAAAAAGTGGTGTGGAAGAAGCTGTTGCGACAATGGGAACAGCTTTAACTGAAGAACAAGCAAAACTTCTGCGACGTAACGTTGAAACTGTTGTTCTTTGCTATGATGGTGATAAAGCAGGGCGAGAAGCGACGATGAAAGCAGGGCAATTATTGCTAAAAGTTGGTTGCCAAGTGAAAGTCACATCCTTGCCAGATAAGCTTGATCCTGATGAATATGTGCAACAATATGGGACTACCGCTTTTGAAAATCTTGTGAAATCAAGTGTGAGTTTTGTTGGTTTTAAAATAAATTATTTGCGTTTAGGGAAAAATTTGCAAGATGAGTCTGGCAAAGAAGAATATGTGAAAAGTGTTTTAAAAGAGTTATCGTTGTTACAAGATGCGATGCAGGCAGAGTCATATTTGAAGTCATTATCGCAAGAATTTTCGTATTCAATGGAAACACTTTTGAATCAATTGCACCAATATCGCAAAGAACAAAAGGTACAGCAAAAACAAATAAAGCAGGTTGCTAAACCGTCTCAAGTCGTTCAAACAAAACCGAAGTTAACAGGTTTTGAAAGAGCGGAAAGAGAAATTATTTACCATATGTTGCAAAGTGCAGAAGTAGCTGTTCGTATGGAATCCCATATAGAAGATTTTCATACAGAAGAACATAAAGGGATTTTATATGAACTATACGCATATTATGAAAAGGGAAATGAACCTTCAGTCGGAACATTTTTAAGTTGGCTCTCTGATGAAAAGTTGAAAAATATTATCACTGATATTTCGACGGATGAATTTATTAATCCAGAATACACAGAAGAAGTGTTGCAAGGCCATTTGGAGACGCTTAGACGGCATCAGGAAAAACTTGAAAAGATGGAGATCATCTTTAAAGTGAAACAAATGGAAAAAACAGATCCTGTAGAGGCTGCTAAATATTATGTAGCATATTTACAAAATCAAAAAGCGAGAAAATAGCTTTTTTGATAAAGTTTTAGTATAATGAATGTTTGTATCTCGCGTAAGGAGGGGAACAGATGGCTGACAAACCAGCTCGTTCTAAACAAATTGAAACTGAAATGACCCTTGAGCAAGTGAAAGAACAACTCACTGAGCTCGGAAAAAAACGTGGCGTTCTTACATATGAAGAGATTGCAGAACGCATGAATGGATTTGAAATTGAATCCGATCAAATGGATGAATACTATGAATATTTAGGTGAACAAGGCATTGACTTAGTTGGTGATAATGACAACGAAGAAGGCCCTAATAATCGCCAAATTACAAAAACAGAAGAAGAGTTTGACCTCAATGATTTAAGTGTACCACCTGGGGTTAAAATCAACGATCCTGTTCGTATGTATTTAAAAGAAATTGGTCGTGTAGACTTACTATCTGCAGAAGAAGAAATTCGACTTGCAACGCGTATTGAAGAAGGCGATGAAGAAGCGAAACGTCGTCTTGCAGAAGCAAACTTACGTCTTGTAGTAAGTATTGCAAAGCGCTACGTAGGCCGTGGTATGCTTTTCTTAGACTTAATTCAAGAAGGTAATATGGGTCTAATTAAAGCTGTTGAAAAGTTCGATTATCGTAAAGGTTTCAAATTTAGTACGTATGCAACTTGGTGGATTCGCCAAGCTATTACACGTGCGATTGCGGACCAAGCGCGAACAATTCGTATTCCAGTTCATATGGTTGAAACGATTAATAAGTTAATTCGTGTACAACGTCAATTATTACAAGATTTAGGTCGCGAACCGTCTCCTGAAGAGATTGGTGAAGAAATGGATCTTGCTCCAGAAAAAGTACGTGAAATCTTAAAAATTGCACAGGAGCCAGTTTCTCTTGAAACACCAATTGGTGAAGAAGATGACTCCCATTTAGGTGACTTTATTGAAGACCAAGAAGCAACATCGCCTGCGGACCATGCAGCCTATGAATTGCTAAAAGAACAATTAGAAGATGTGTTAGATACACTAACAGATCGTGAAGAAAATGTTCTGCGTCTTCGTTTCGGTTTAGATGATGGACGAACTCGTACGCTTGAAGAAGTTGGGAAAGTATTCGGCGTAACGAGAGAGCGTATCCGTCAAATTGAAGCAAAAGCACTTCGCAAATTAAGACATCCAAGTCGTAGTAAGCGTCTTAAGGATTTCTTAGAATAGGTTATTTTTTAAGTTTACTTCACCTTTGTGAAGTAAACTTTTTTATTTTGTTAATTTTTGTTAAAATTTAGCTATCGGCAACGATTACAATTTCTTGTAATTTATTTTACAGAATTGTCTTTTGATTTGCAAATGCTCATTTTTCGATTTTTCGATTAATTTTGTTTATTCTATACAAAAATATATGTAGAAAAGCGAAAAATATGATGAGAAACGTTAATAATTATCGAAATAATAAGCTATATGACAATAAAAAACAATAAACTGAATTTATGGAATATTTTTAACAAGTAGTAGTTTTCTCTTTTCTGATAGAGCGTTTTCAAGTACAATGGAAATGACTGAATCATCTAACTATTTAGGGGTATAGAGGGGGGAGAAGAGATATGAAACGTAATCCGCTGATTCCGTTCGCTCTTATTGCAGCATTGGGTATTATCGTTATGTTTGTATTTTCATTTCAGGGGCTAAATAAATCTAAAGAGTTAGCTGATGCAAAAAATGGCGGGAAGCCAGCACAAACAGCATCAAAACCAGAGGATATTGTGAAGCAAAGCTGTACGAGCTGCCACGGTGATCAGTTACAAGGGGCAGTAGGACCTAACTTACAAAAAATTGGTGGGAAACTTTCAAAGGATGAAATTAAAGAAATTCTTTCGAAAGGAAAGGGCAATATGCCTGCTAATATAGTTCCAGCTGATCAAGCCACTAAAGTAGCTGATTGGTTATCGAAGAAAAAATAAAGTTCCGTATGACAAGTCTTTTGCTTATGCAAAGGGCTTGTTTTTCTATATTTTCTAAAATACGATGAATGATAGAGAAGTGAATTGTTGTTATAGGCTTGCAACAACTACTATAAATTCATTATCATGGAGACAGACTGACAAGAGAAGGAGTAATGGAAATACATGAATGAAGTAAGGCTTTCAAAACGATTAGAAGAAGTTGTGCGTGAAATACCGGTAGGATCTACAGTTGCTGATATTGGATCGGATCATGCGTATTTACCGTGTTATACAATTATAAATAATATTGCTACAAAAGCAGTTGCTGGAGAGGTTGTAGATGGACCGTTTCGCTCTGCACAAGCAACTGTAGCTGAAAGTGGCTTGCAAGATAAAGTAGATGTGCGTAAAGGGAATGGATTAGCTGTTATAGCGCCAGGAGAAGTAGATGTAATTACGGTTGCTGGAATGGGCGGAGCGTTAATTCGTGACATTTTAGAAAGTGGTAAAGAAAAATTAGAAGGTGTAACACGTTTAATTTTACAGCCGAATATTGCAGCACATCATATTCGTGAATGGTTTGTTGAAAATGGTTGGGAGCTTATCCATGAAAAAATCGTAAAAGAAGATGGGAAAATTTATGAGATTTTAGTAGGAGAGCGAGGAAATGTCGAAGCACCTTACTCGGAAAATAAACAAGCGGGATTGTTTATGGGGCCATTTTTAATAAAAGAAAAAAGTGAAGCTTTCGTTGAAAAATGGGAAGGGGAATTGAAAAACTTCCAAAATATTTTAAAACAGTTAGAACGTGCGGCTAATTCTGAAGAAACAAAAGCGAAACGTGCAGAAGTAGAAGCGAAAATGAAAATGATAGGGGAGATTTTATCATGAGTAAAATTCCAAACGGCCATGAAATTATTTCTTTATTTGAAAGTATGTATCCGAAGCATCTGGCGATGGAAGGAGATAAAATTGGTCTGCAGATTGGAGCGCTTAATAAATCTGTACAACACGTATTAATTGCATTAGATGTAACGGAGGAAGTTGTGGAGGAAGCGATTCAATTAGGGGCGAATGTCATTATCGCGCATCATCCTTTAATTTTTAATCCGTTAAAAGCGATTCATACAGATAAAGCGTACGGAAGAATTATTGAAACGTGTATTAAAAATGATATTGCCATTTATGCAGCGCATACAAATGTGGATGTTGCCAAGGGCGGGGTAAATGATTTACTTGCTGAGGCGTTGGGGTTGCAAAATACAGAAGTTTTGGCACCGACATATGCAGAAGAAATGAAAAAAGTTGTTGTGTTTGTGCCAGTAACTCATGCAGAGGAAGTACGAAAAGCATTAGGAGACGCAGGTGCTGGTCATATCGGCAATTATAGCCACTGTACGTTTAGTAGCGAGGGTACAGGTACGTTTGTACCTCAAGAGGGGACAAATCCTTATGTAGGGGAAACTGGACAGTTAGAGCGCGTAGAAGAAGTGCGGATCGAAACGATTATTCCAGTTTCACTACAACGAAAAGTGATTAAAGCAATGGTAACGGCACATCCATATGAAGAAGTAGCGTATGATGTGTATCCACTTGATAACAAAGGCGAAACATTAGGGCTTGGGAAAATAGGATGCTTAAAAGAAGAAATGACACTTGGACAGTTTGCAGAACATGTAAAGCAATCATTAGATGTAAAGGGTGCACGAGTTGTTGGGAAATTAGATGATAAAGTGCGCAAAGTAGCTGTACTTGGTGGTGATGGTAACAAATACATCAATCAAGCTAAATTTAAAGGAGCAGATGTATATGTAACAGGTGACATGTATTATCATGTTGCTCATGATGCGATGATGCTCGGTTTAAATATAGTTGACCCAGGACATAACGTTGAAAAAGTAATGAAGCAAGGTGTGCAAAAGCAATTACAAGAAAAAGTGGATGCAAAGAAACTCAATGTACACATTCATGCTTCGCAATTACATACAGATCCATTTACATTTGTATAAGAAAAATAAAAACCGTTGCTCATATAGGCAACGGTTTTTATTATTGTTCTTTTTTCACTTTTACACGAGGTAATATTTTTTGTAACGGTACTTTTCGAACTCTCTCCCATGTAGCGGGATTCATTGGGTTATATTGATCTAAGAAAGCGATAACTTCTTTTGTAATTGGAGTTGGAGTAGAAGCACCTGCTGTAACAGCTACGTTTTCTACACCTTGTAGCCACTCTAATTTAATCTCACTTACGTCTGCAACGCGGTATGCTTTCGTACCAGCAATTTCTTGTGACACTTGTGCTAAACGGTTTGAGTTGTTACTTTTCGGATCACCGACAACAATTGTTAAGTCTGCAACATCAGCTTGTTTAGCGACAGCTTCTTGGCGAACTTGAGTTGCTAAACAAATTTCTTTATGGAATTCTGCTGTTGGGAATTTTTTTTGAATGTCCTCCATTAAATGTTGAACATCCCATTGACTCATCGTTGTTTGATTCGTTACTAAAATTTTATCTGTTGGGATTTCTAATGTTTTTAAATCATCGGCTTTTTCGATAAGGTGAACGATGTCAGGTGCAATACCAACTGCGCCTTCTGGCTCTGGATGATTTTTTTTACCGATATAAATGACATGATACCCTTCCGCTTTCTTAGCTTCGATAAGGTCATGTGTCTTGGTAACATCTGGACAAGTGGCATCAATTGTTGTTAAACCTTTTTCTTTTGCGCGTTGTTTAACTTCTGGAGAAACACCGTGTGCAGTGAAAATAACAGTACCAGAATCAATTTTATCTAAAATTTCTAAGCGACTTGGACCGTCTAATGTGATGATTCCATCTTCTTCGAAAGCGTCTGTAACATGTTTATTGTGAACAATCATACCTAAAATATAAATGGGTCTCGGCAATGATTTATCTAATGCGGCGTTACGTGCAATTACCATTGCATCGACAACACCGTAGCAATAACCACGAGGGGAAATTTTAACAATTTTCATATGAGTAATCCTCTCCTTCTAAACAAGGGATACTTTTGTGCATAGTCTTTTACATTATAAAGGAGGAGTGGATAGAAAACAAAGGATTGTTACACATATAGTTTTGGTTTTGTTGCTGTTTTTTGAACAGGCTCCTCTCGTAATTCTTTTTCTATGACTGGCTCAATCACTATTTTTTTTCTTTTTCTTTTTTTTTGTGGAGGAGGTGGAGTTGCTACCTCAACCTTTTCTGTTATGTCTTCAGCCTGATTTTTAGTTGAATCTTCTTCCGTACTTTTTCCAGAGGTGAGGATTTTAACAATGCTTGGTAGGTTACGCATAATAGGGCCGTACTGTTCGACGACAGGGCTTACAGATTGAACGACTTGGGATACTTTTTCTATATTGTTTATCATATTAGTTGGATTCGAAATTAAATTCACAAAAAAACTGCCGATGCCGCTACTGGATGCTGCTGTAGTTGTTGCACCGCCGCGCGTTTCGTTTGATTCGTACATTTGAGGGGGAATCATTTGCTCTGGATGCTGCTGCATGTATGGTTGATATTGCTGTGAGTACTGCTGTGAGTACTGCTGTGGGTATTGCTGTTGATATTGGGGTTGATATTGTTGCCGATATTGAGGTGGCGGTTGCTGGTGCTGGTGCTGGTGCTGGTGCATCATTGGTGGCGGTCCTTCCATTTGTCGATAAGGCGGAACCATTTGCATGTAAGGTTCGGTTGGATCGTGTTTTTTAAAGAGTTTAGCAAGGAACCCTTTCTTTTTTTGTGCCATCGGTGGTAGTTGTGGAATTGGATATGGTGTATAAGGTTGCTGCCCTTGATTTGGATACATTTGTCTTGTGGGGGATTTTGGAAACATGTGAGAAATCCTCCTTTCTTCAGTTAGGTATATACACATACAATATGCAATAAGGGGGAAGAAGGTTAGTTTTTGAAGGGAAAACCTAAACTAAAGATGGATTTTACTTGTAGATTTCGATATAATGTAGACTTGACTGATTTGTGCGCGCAGTAGAAATTTAGAAAGAAGGTGTAACTTATGACACAACAAACTTTTACACAGTATGATTTTAAACCATTTTTAATAGATGCAGTTCGTGAACTACGCTTTACAGAGCCGACAGGAATTCAGCAGAAAATTTTCCCGGTCGTGAAAAAAGGTGTAAGTGTAATTGGACAATCCCAAACAGGTTCTGGGAAAACACATGCATACTTACTTCCTACATTGAACAGAATTAATGCAAGCCGTGAAGAAGTACAACTTGTTATTACAGCACCTACTCGTGAGTTAGCACAACAAATTTACGAAGAGATTGTGAAATTAACAAAATTCTGTGCGGAAGATCAAATGATTACAGCGCGTTGTTTAATTGGTGGAACTGATAAACAACGTTCAATTGAAAAGTTGAAAAAACAACCTCATATCGTAGTCGGGACACCAGGACGTATTAAAGACTTAGTAGAAGAACAAGCATTATTTGTTCATAAAGCAAATACGATTATTGTCGATGAAGCTGACTTAATGCTTGATATGGGATTCATTCACGATGTAGATAAAATTGCAGCACGCATGCCTAAAAACTTGCAAATGCTAGTTTTCTCTGCAACAATTCCTCAAAAACTAAAACCGTTTCTGAAGAAATATATGGAGAATCCAGAGCATATTCATATCAATCCAAAACAAGTTGCAGCTGGAAACATTGAACACTATTTAGTGCCTTCTAAACATCGTAATAAAATTGATTTAGTGAATAAAATGCTACTTCAATTTAAACCGTATTTAGCAGTTGTTTTCACGAATACGAAAAAAATGGCAGATCAAGTTGCTGATGGATTAATGGAACGCGGCTTAAAAGTTGGACGAATTCACGGGGATTTATCACCACGTGATCGTAAAAAAATGATGAAACAAATTCGTGACCTTGAATTCCAATATATTGTTGCGACTGATTTAGCAGCACGTGGTATTGATATTGAAGGAATTAGCCATGTTATTAACTATGAGCTACCATCAGATTTAGATTTCTTCGTTCACCGCGTTGGAAGAACAGCACGTGCGGGGCATTCTGGTATTGCAGTGACGATTTATGATCCAGCAAACGAAGAAGCATTAGATAGCTTAGAAAAACAACGTCATATCGAGTTTAAACATGTAGATTTACGCGGAGATGAGTGGGCGGATTTAGGTGAGCGTCGTCGTCGTAAGAGCCGTAAAAAACCAAATGACGAACTTGATGTTATGGCAACGAAAGTTATTAAAAAACCGAAAAAAGTAAAACCAAACTATAAACGTAAACTTGCAACAGAACGTGACAAAGTGAAGAGAAAATATAGCAATAAAAAAAGATAAGGGGTTTCCCTTATCTTTTTTTAATCCCGCTAATTTAAATGAAGAGTATAGTCTGTTTAAATACTCATATAAATTTGTGTAGTGCGTCTTTTGTGAACAAACAATTCACTACATATTTCTACAAATTATGCTATCATTATATCTATTGTATATTGAAGAGGTGATTGTATGTTAAAGATTGGATCTCATGTTTCCATGAGTGGTAAGAACATGTTATTAGCAGCAAGTGAAGAGGCTGTTTCATACGGTGCAACAACGTTTATGATTTATACAGGTGCACCGCAAAATACACGAAGAAAACCAATTGAAGAATTGAACATAGAAGCAGGAAGAAAACATATGGAGCTGAATGGTATTGAGGAAATTATCGTCCATGCGCCGTATATTATTAATGTTGGGAATACGACGAAGCCAGAAACATTCCAATTAGGTGTAGACTTCCTTCGTATGGAAATTGAAAGAACATCGGCATTAGGTGTAGCGAAACAAATTGTTCTTCACCCAGGAGCGCACGTTGGGGCTGGAGCAGATGCTGGTATTCAACAAATTATTAAAGGGCTTAATGAAGTACTAACGCCAGAACAGACGGTTAACATTGCGTTAGAGACGATGGCAGGAAAAGGAACAGAATGTGGTCGTAGCTTTGAAGAAATTGCAAAAATCATTGATGGCGTAAAATATAATGAAAAGCTATCTGTATGCTTTGATACGTGTCATACGCACGATGCAGGATATGATATTGTAAATGACTTTGACGGTGTATTAAACGAATTTGATAAGATCGTTGGTATAGATCGTTTACAAGTACTTCATATTAATGATAGTAAAAATGTACGCGGAGCAGGAAAAGACCGTCATGAAAACATCGGATTTGGTCACATTGGGTATAAAGCGTTGCATCACATTGTACATCATCCACAGTTAATGCATGTACCAAAAATTCTTGAAACACCGTATGTAGGGGAAGATAAAAAAGATAAGAAGCCACCATACAAATTGGAAATCGAAATGCTGAAAAACGGTACTTTTGATGAAGGGCTTCTTGAAAAAATTAAAGCGCAATAAGGAGGGGATTTCCCCTCCTTATTTT
>NZ_JALNUG010000069.1:0-271 GCF_026540675.1 Bacillus sp. GC_Bacil_1 | reverse complement strand
CTGAGCCAGGATCAAACTCTCCAATAAAGTTAGTTTGTCTAGCATCTAAAAAATAAAAATTGACGTTTCACGTTGTTTGTTTCGTTCAGTTTTCAAAGAACTAATGGTGGAGCCTAGCGGGATCGAACCGCTGACCTCCTGCGTGCAAGGCAGGCGCTCTCCCAGCTGAGCTAAGGCCCCAAACAAGTATCGGGAAGACAGGATTTGAACCTGCGACCCCCTGGTCCCAAACCAGGTGCTCTACCAAGCTGAGCCACTTCCCGAAAGAAAA
>NZ_JALNUG010000068.1:0-278 GCF_026540675.1 Bacillus sp. GC_Bacil_1 | reverse complement strand
CGTGATTTTACCTTTTATTTCCATTGCTAATATATGGGGAGTATGGGTATTTTTTTATAAACCAAATGAGCCAAGGTTGGTACACATTTTATATAATGGATTTATGGGGCTAACTTTTTCTTTTGGAAGCTTTATAGTGATTCAAAAGATTGCATATACTTTTATTAAAATTGAAACACCTCTATTTTTTATTGTTACTTTTCTGCTTTACATTCTTACAATCTATAAATTGATTTCTATTGGAATGAAAAGTTTTTTAAGGCGATTAAACAATGAAG
>NZ_JALNUG010000067.1:0-286 GCF_026540675.1 Bacillus sp. GC_Bacil_1 | reverse complement strand
GTCATTTTCTTCATTGTTTAATCTCCTTAAAAAACTTTTCACTCCAATAGAAATCAATTTATAAATTGTAAAAATGTAAAGCACAAAAGTAACAATAAAAAACAGAGGTGTTTCAATTTCAATAAAAGTATATGCAATCTTTTGAATCACTATAAAGCTTCCAAAAGAAAAAGTTAGCCCCATAAATCCATTATATAAAATGTGTGCCAACCTTGGCTCATTTGGTTTACAAAAAAATACCCATACCCCCCATATATTAGCAATCAAAAGAAAAGGTAAAATTACA
>NZ_JALNUG010000066.1:0-358 GCF_026540675.1 Bacillus sp. GC_Bacil_1 | reverse complement strand
AAAAAACATGGGGCCTTAGCTCAGCTGGGAGAGCGCCTGCCTTGCACGCAGGAGGTCAGCGGTTCGATCCCGCTAGGCTCCACTTTATTTAATATATGTCTCGGAGGTATACCCAAGTTCGGCTGAAGGGATCGGTCTTGAAAACCGACAGGCGGTGAGAATCGCGCGGGGGTTCGAATCCCTCTACCTCCTCCATTTTTAAAAATGGTTTAGACATATAATAATAAATATTTATTTTTTCCTTCATGGAGGTATACCCAAGTTCGGCTGAAGGGATCGGTCTTGAAAACCGACAGGCGGCGAGAGTCGCGCGGGGGTTCGAATCCCTCTACCTCCTCCATTTTTTAATTTAATATTG
>NZ_JALNUG010000065.1:0-370 GCF_026540675.1 Bacillus sp. GC_Bacil_1 | reverse complement strand
CCTACTGCTTGGTTATATAGGTATTGAGCGTGGTTTCTAGCACCTGCTCCTACACTTGTATTATCAGTCTCATGAATTGTAATATACTTTGGACTCATATAGTTTTGAGGACGAATATTATCGTTACCTGCTGGAACAATCCATTCCGTGAATGGAACACCATTTATTGTACTAGAGGTGCTAGGTGATATGGGAGACAGACTACGTTTTGTTCTGTTTGAATTGTTAGGAACAGTTAGTGTACCTGTTTCTTCATGAATACCTTCTGAACGTTGAAGACTATCTACTTTCTTATTGTCGACAGTACCTCCACCACGTCCGTCTACCTCTTCAAAACTAGCTTCAATACTTTTTAAAGCCTGTTCATCTG
>NZ_JALNUG010000064.1:0-389 GCF_026540675.1 Bacillus sp. GC_Bacil_1 | reverse complement strand
TATGTAATTTAAGAAAAAATGGAGGAGGTAGAGGGATTCGAACCCCCGCGCGACTCTCGCCGCCTGTCGGTTTTCAAGACCGATCCCTTCAGCCGAACTTGGGTATACCTCCGAGATATAAACCTTTAGTGGTGGACCTTGTAGGACTCGAACCTACGACCGGACGGTTATGAGCCGTCTGCTCTAACCAGCTGAGCTAAAGGTCCTTTATGGTAGCGGCGGAGGGGATCGAACCCCCGACCTCACGGGTATGAACCGTACGCTCTAGCCAGCTGAGCTACACCGCCATAAATGATATTAAAATAAGTGGAGCCTAGCGGGATCGAACCGCTGACCTCCTGCGTGCAAGGCAGGCGCTCTCCCAGCTGAGCTAAGGCCCCATGTTTTTG
>NZ_JALNUG010000063.1:0-425 GCF_026540675.1 Bacillus sp. GC_Bacil_1 | reverse complement strand
GATGGTATTAAACGTACTGCAAGTGCAGGTATCATTCAAGGTAGAGGAGATGGTTATTTTGACCCAAACACACCTATTACAAGAGAAGAATCAGCAATTATTGTAAACAAGGCTTTACAGTATAAAGGTATATGGGGACCAGTTGTAAACCTACCATTCTCAGACAAAGACCAAATTAGCTATAAAGAAGACGTACAAAGATTGTATGGCCTAGGTATTGTAAGAGGTAAGGGTGACAATCAATACGACCCTAAAGGAACAACAACTCGTGGTGAAACAGCAACATTTATTCTAAATATGCTACAAGTAATTGAAAATGGTAGTGTTGAAAAGGTAATTGGAACGGCTCAAATTAATGGTATTGGGGTAAATGTTCGAAGCGGATCAGGTACAAACTATTCTATTGTTAGAAAGACAAGTAAAGG
>NZ_JALNUG010000062.1:0-428 GCF_026540675.1 Bacillus sp. GC_Bacil_1 | reverse complement strand
TTTTTGTTTTTTCCGCGCGGTCGTGGCGGAACGGCAGACGCGCTAGGTTGAGGGCCTAGTGGGGGAAACCCCGTGGAGGTTCAAGTCCTCTCGGCCGCATCAAAAAAATCTTAAAAAAGTACTTGCATTTGAAAATGTAGTATGATAAGATAATTGAGTCGCCAAAATACAACGACGAAAAAACATCATGAATAAGCGCCCGTAGCTCAATTGGATAGAGCGTTTGACTACGGATCAAGAGGTTAGGGGTTCGACTCCTCTCGGGCGCGCCAATTACGGGAAGTGGCTCAGCTTGGTAGAGCACCTGGTTTGGGACCAGGGGGTCGCAGGTTCAAATCCTGTCTTCCCGACCACGCGGGTGTAGTTTAGTGGTAAAACAAGAGCCTTCCAAGCTCTGGTCGAGAGTTCGATTCTCTTCACCCGCTTTT
>NZ_JALNUG010000061.1:0-490 GCF_026540675.1 Bacillus sp. GC_Bacil_1 | reverse complement strand
ATTCCAGTTGGGCCTGTTGCTCCGGTTGCTCCCGTTATTCCAGTTGGGCCTGTTGCTCCGGTTGGAATATAAATTGGTGGAAGAATCGGAAATGTAGGTCCAATATTTTCTGGTCCTATCATCCCCTTATTCAATGATAATTTGTCATTGCGTTTCAAGTTAATACCTCATTCCACATGTTTTTTAACCCATACATATCATTTAGAACTTATCATTAAAGAATAACTTTATAACTATTCTCTTTTCTTCTCATAATAATTATTACATGTATTAAACATTTTACCGTTGCTATAGCCACTATTATTAATATAATAAATTGATCATTCTATTTAAAAAGTAGTAAATCTATAATATTCTTATTTAAAAAGATGAGGTGATTTATATTCAAGATAATAATGAAATTAGAAAAAAGGAACTAATGTCAATGGCTCTTGACATTATTTTCCCTTACAGGCTTACGGGGCCTACCGGAAGTACTGGACCTACCGGA
>NZ_JALNUG010000060.1:0-506 GCF_026540675.1 Bacillus sp. GC_Bacil_1 | reverse complement strand
ATCAACGCGTCCGTCTGCAGTAGCAAACTTCTGACGTCCAGTGTAGAATGGGTGAGAATCAGAACTGATCTCAACTTTTAGTAATGGATAAGTGTTACCATCTTCCCACTCAACAGTTTCGCTAGAGCCTTTAGTAGACCCGCTTAAGAATTTGAAGCCTGTGTTTGTGTCCATGAATACAACTTTCTTGTAATCTGGGTGAATTCCTGCTTTCATTCTTTTCATCTCCTTCCGCCCTGAATCATTTTCGAAACAGAGTTTTTCATCTTCAGCTGCATACACAACTATATTGATGAAACACATATGATGAAATTATAACAAGGCTAACTTCATTTTGCAACTACCTGTTTTTGTCTTTTGAAATTTAAAGTGTAGACGGCTCGTTTAGCTCTGACTGGCTAAGGTTCTCTCGCACAAAAGGTGCTTTTTACCTTTAGTGCGGGAGGTTCTTAGACACGAAGAGCTAGCCGTCGGAACTAGATACAATTTAAAAGCAGAAGCGGCTC